>NZ_WMEA01000007.1 GCF_021735925.1 Loktanella sp. M215 | reverse complement strand
GCGGGTGCGATCATGGTGCCGCTGAACGAGGCGGGCACCGATGTCTTTCTGGCGTGCAACACCTTCCTGCGCACGGCGGATGCCGGCAACATGGCCAGACAGCGCACCTTTGGCGTGGCCGGCGAGAGGATTGCAGCGCATGACGTGGTGCACAAGATGCTGGTGAATGCCGCTGTGGGCGCCGTGCTGGGCAAGCTGGACGAGCTGATCCCATCGCTGTTTCGCGATACCGCACCACCGGCTGGCGGCACGGCGCTCGTGGGGCTGTCGCAACCCCTCGACTATTTGCCAGAGGTGGCGGACGCGGCGAAGCGCGCGCAGGCGCGGACCTGTCTGACGAACGATGCCGCCTTGCTGGCCTACAAGGCGCGCCCCCTGAACGGCATCTGGGCCACGGCCCCTTTCCTGCACAACGGCTCTGTACCGACGCTTTACGATCTGCTGTTGCCGGCCCGGCTGCGCAACACCGTCCCGCAAGGGCAGGCCCTGCCCGATATCGCGGGACAGGTCAGGCCGGAACGCTTTGGCGTCGGATCGCGCGACTTCGACCCGGTGCGGGTGGGTTTCGTCACCGATCCGGCGCGGACGCCCTGGATCTTTGACGTGCGCGACGCGGACGGGCTGTCGATCCCGGGCAATTCCAATGCCCGACACGACTACGGCAATGCCGATTTCAGCGAGGCCGACCGCATGGCGCTTGTCGAATACCTAAAGGGACTTTGACGCACCGCCCCGAGAGCAGGAAAGGAGAGACGACACGATGCGACGCCGGACCATCATGCTGCTGTTCCTGCTTGCGGGCCTTGGTGCGGTGGTGCCAGATCCGCCGCGGGCCCAGGGTGTTGAACCTGAGGACTTGCTGACCGCGCTTGCCGACGCCGCGCGCGCGCAGGCCGGACAGATGGATTTCGACACGTTCCGGGATGCCACGACCTTTTTGCCCGAAACCGGCAAATATTATGTCAGCGGCGATACACCGATCCGCAACGACAAGTTGTTGCGAGAGTTCTGGGACAGCGCGATCCGCCGCCCACCCGCTACCGCTGCCATGGACGACGCGGCACCGGAATTTGCAGTCGCGGTCGTCGGTGGCCTCGACCAGATCTGGGGGGCAGAGCGGCATGCGCTGACCTATTGCGTGTCAGACGCCTTTGGTGCCCGGCAGGCCCCGGTGATCGCTGCGATGACCGAGGCCGCGGCGGCGTGGCAGCAGGCCGCCGACATCACCTTTGTCCATGTCGCGGCAGAGGATCGCCTGTGTGCGCCGACCAATCCGCGTGTGCTGTTCGATGTGCGCCCGGTGAACACCGGTGGCCAGTTCCTCGCGGTGGCGTTTCTGCCGAACGAACCGCGGTCTGCGCGCAGTCTGGCAATTGACCCCTCCGCCTTTGCGCTGACGGGCAACCTGACGCTTGTCGGCGTGCTGCGCCATGAACTTGGTCACGTGCTGGGCGGTCGCCATGAACACACCCGGCCAGAGGCCGGAACCTGCTTTGAGGACGGCGCGTGGCGCGGGGTCAGCGATTATGACGCCTTTTCGGTCATGCATTACCCGCAGTGCAACGGGCGGGGCGACTGGTCATTGTCGCTGACCGCCGCCGACCGCTCTGGTATCGCCTGTCTTTACGGCCCGGCAGAGGGCTTTGTCATCGACCCCGCGATCTGTGCCCCGCCCGGCGGGCCACGGCCGCAGACGGACCGCTTTGGCCCGCAGGATCTGGCGGACCGCGACATGGTCCTGATCGGCAATTTTGCGGTCGCGGCGGGCACGCCGTTTCTGGCCACCATGACGGGGGCCGGGGACCCGGATCTGTATGTCAAGGTGGACGGGCCGGCCTTGCTGTCGAACTACGATTGCCGCCCGTTCGAATCCGGTCCGACCGAAAGCTGCACCTTTGATGTGCCGGAGGACGCGCAATTCGTTCAGGTCGCCGTCCACGGTTACGCCGGTGGCAGCTTTGACATCAGCGTGACCCACACCCCACGACCGGCGCCATGAGGCGAGGAGGAAGACACATGACCCGATCGCATGTCGCACCCGTCGCGCTGATCCTGTGTCTTGCCACCGGACCCATCGCGGCACAGGCCACGGGGACGATCACGATGGACTGGACCACCACGGGCAGTACGCCGTTCGAGGTCGCTGAGGAACTGGCGACGCTCTATGTCTCGCTTTTCAACACCGGCAATCTGACTGTGCAGGATGTCCCGCTGGGGTCCGGCGGCACGGTCGAGGCGGCCATGCGCCGCGCAGGCGTCTTTACGGGCGATCACTTTCCGCTGGTTCTGGATGCGATGCTTTGCGATCTGAATGCGGATGTCTGCAGTCGGGCGCGTGTCCCTGTCGGCGACGCGCTGTTGTCGAATTCCGGTGGCCACGTTGGCGGCTTTGCCGCATCCTACGGCGTCTGGACGGCAGGCCCGCAGGACGGCGTCACGATCCCAAGTTATACCTTTGAGACACGGACCACGCTTGCCCAGGTGCCGGTGCCCGACGGATGGACCGCCCAATCCTACACGCCCGGACCTGATGTGGACTGCACCGCATGGGGTATGACCTGCGCGGATCTGGTCACGCGGTTCAATCCCCGCATCGTTGGACGGACGAAATCCACCGGGGTCGCGGCGCTGCCGGTGCCGCAACTTGCAACACGGGTCCAGCTGGCCGTCGATGCCGGATCGCGTCTGGCCGCGGCCATGCCGCCCGGCACAGGGTCCGGGGCTGCAGGACAGAGCCTCCCCCTCGCAGCCCGGGGCACCGACCTGCAGACCCCCGCTTGGCGGGATATCCTCGCAGGCACGTCGCCGTCCGATCTGGCACTGGACCGGCTGAACCGGAACCTAGCGCCAATCGGTCGGGTGTTCAGTCAGGACGGACACGCAGAGACTGTCCTGGCCGGTGCCGCGCCCGGCGATATGACGCCCCTGCGGCAAAGGCCGACGACTGACGCCTTGCTGCGTGCGATCAACCATCCCCTTGCGACACTGGAAGACATGCCCGCAGCGCTGCGGCGTCCGGTCGGCGTGGCGGTCATCGACTACCGGGTCGAGGCGGGACATTGCGACTGGCCGCCTGTCTTTGTGGCGCCTGACCGGGCTCTGCCGGCGGCGACGGCGGCCGATTGCGCCCAAATCGACGAGACGGCCGTGGCGAACGGCGACCATGGCGTGCATGTCGCGGGCCTGATCGCGGGGCAGCGCAGCGCGTTCGGACCGATCGGCCTGAACCCGGCGGCGCGTCTTTACCTGCTGCCGTTCGACCGCACGCTTGACGTCACACAGCAGATCCCCGCGCTGACCCAGACCCTGATCACGATCCCACCGGACGTGCGGGTCGTGAACATGAGTATCGGTTTTCTGCAACCGACCGAGGGTTCTGACGCGCTGTTCAAGTCGCTGATCGCCGCCTACGAGCCTAGATCGCTGTTTGTCATTGCCGCAGGCAACGACGCGCGCGACCTCAAGATCAACTGCAACCTGCTGCCCGCCTGCTATGTCGACATGGACAATGTCATGACCGTGGTCGGGCTTGACGCGTCCGAGGACACCCCAGAACTGTGGGAGACGCTGACGCAGGGCACGAACTGGAGCCCGCGTTTCGCGATCGGTGCGGTGGCTGAAAACGTGCTTTCGACCGTGTCGGGCAATCGCTACGCGCATCATTCCGGCACATCCTCTGCGGCCCCTCAGGTGGCTGCGGCCGCATCGCTCGTGTTTGCCGCGGCCGAATGGCATTTCGCGCGAGAGCTGGACGGCGCCCAGATCGCGCCCAAGATGGTCAAGGACCGGTTGATCTATACGGCCGATTTTTTCCCCGAACTCGACGGGCGCATGGCGTCGGGTCGGCTGAACGTCAGCCGCGCAGTGGACGTGACCAACGACCGTTTCATTCTGCGCGACGGCAGGCAAGTGGCCGGGCAGGTCATCGCGGCGCCCGACTGGTTCGAATGCCGGACCAGCGACACCGGCGAGGCGCTGCAAAGCTGGTGGAACCTGCGGCGGCTGACGGTGCAGGACAACGGCCGCTACCTTATCTTCAAGCACGAGGCCGAGGACCGCGGAGACCGCTTCGCGCCGCTGCGCCAGTTTCCCAGCTGCGTTCTGACGACGCTCTCGCCGGTCGTGCGGGTTCAGTTGACGGATGGCAGCATTGTCGATTTTCCCTTCGGCGACATTCGTGATTACACGTCGCAGATGGTCGATTCCCTGTCCGCCGGCGATGGGCCATGATCGCGGTCGGGCGAGGTTTTCCGCTGGCCTGCGCGATGCTGATGGCAGGGCCGGGGCTGGCGCAGGACGACACGCCTGTGACCCCGGCACCAGCCCCCGTGCTGGAGGCATCGGTGGACGGTCGCATCGATCGTCTGGATATTCGCATCGGTGCGGCCCAGTTCGGCGCGCCGCCCGTGCTGTGGACGGATTCGATTGCCGTGGCGGGGGCCGATTACATCCGTCTTCTGATCCGCGTCGAAGGTGATTTCGGACCCGAAGCGATCCTGCGCATCCTGCCCGCACTTGGTCCGGCGTCAGAGGTGCATCTGGACCATATCGACCCGGAGGGGCTCTGGACCGACCTTTTTCCGCTCGGTCGCGCCACGCTGCTGCTGCTTGCGCCCGATCCCCCTGCAAAGGCTGTTCTTGTCCTAGACAGCATCGCGGTCGAGGCGAAGGGCGGCGAGCTCTTTTCCGCATGGGGCGCGAACGATATCATGCCGGTGCACGATCCCGCCGTCCCGCCCGCTGTGGCGGGCGTGGCGCAGGCGGTGGCGTGGCTGTCGTTTATCGACGGCGGAGCGTCGCGGGCCTGCACAGGCGTTCTGATCCGGTCCGATCTGCTGCTGACGAACCAGCATTGCATTGCCAGCGACGCGGCATGTGCGTCCATGCGGGCGATCTTCGGCTATGAATACGACGCGGCTGGCCGGTTGAACATGGGGCCACAGATCGGCTGTGCGGGCTTTGATCCGGCGTGGTCCGATTTCGCACTGGATGTGACGGCCCTGCGCCTGACCGGATCGCCCGGCGCAGATTACGCGCCGATCAGCCTGCCCGACATGGACCCGGGCGCGGAGGCGCTGCACGGACCTCTCTTCATCGTCCAACACCCCGGCCCGCATCCCAAACAGGTCTCTTTCATTGACTGTGGCGCGGCCGCGTCGCCCGTGGATGGCCGCGCGGCGGCGTCCGATTTCACCCATACCTGCGACACGGCGGAAGGGTCGTCGGGGGCGCCGGTGTTCAACGCCGCAGGGCAGCTGGTCGGGTTGCATCATTTCGGGTTCCGCGACGGGTCCGCCGACATCTGGCACGAGAACCGCGCCGTCCTTGCCCCCCTGATCGTGCCGTGGCTGCAGGCGACGGTGCTGTCAGCTCCGGTCGCACGCGCGTCTGAATGAAACGCACCGTGACGGCGGCCGACCGTGCGGTCGTCAGAGGGCAGGGCCCGTCATGTCGTGGCCCCTTGTTTGCGGGCAAGACCCATGAACTGGACCGCCGTGAACGGCAGCGGACCAAAGGTCAGATCCATCCTGCGATCCACGCCGCGCGGCCCAAGTCCCGTGAACGTGCCGGGTGTCAGACCGGCCTGCCGCAGGGCGGCACGCAGCTCGCGGGGTTTGATGAACTTGGCGGGATCATGCGTGCCACGCGGCAGCAGGCGGAGGACGTCCTCTGCGATCGTGATCGCGGCAAAACGGGCGATCGGGTTGCGATTGATGGTGTCGAACAGGAACAGCCCGCCGGGACGCAGCACGCGGGACACCTCTGCCAGCACGTGGGCCACGTCGGCCACATGTTCCAGAACATCGACGCAGACGACGGTGTCAAAACGGGCGTTGGCGTAGGGCATATCCTCGCCGACACCGACGTCATACGCGATCTGCAGGTTTTCAGCGGCTGCGTGGTGGCGTGCGGCGGCGATGGCCTGTGTGGCCGGGTCGATCCCGGTGACATCCGCGCCGCGACGGGCAAGGGCCTCGGCCATGAAGCCGCCCGCACAGCCCAGATCAAGAACAGCCTTGCCCTGCCAGTCGGTGTGACGGTCGAACCAGGTCATCCGACCGGGCACCAGATTTTTCAGGGTCCTCACCCACCGCAGATCGTCGGACCACCAGCGGTCGCTGACCTCGTCATAGATCGTCAGGTCATTGCGCATGCGGATCGTCCTCTGCTTTGATCAGGCGTGGTACGACGTAGGGCACACGCGCGCGATACCGATCAAAATCCGCGCCGTAGCGGGCCGCAAAGCGCCGTTCCTTCAAGCGCGGGGCCAGCAGGCAATAGGTGGTCAAGGTCACCGCCAGCACAAGCTGGTCAGGCGTCCAGACCGGCACGGTCCAAAGCGTCAGAATGAAGGCCGCGTAGATCGGTTGACGGATCACGCGGAACAGACCGTGTGTCGGCATGTCGGGAAACACGGGCCGCTTGCGCGCCATCAGCGACATCCATCCCAGCGCACCGGACTGCACCTCTGCGCCGGCGTCGAAACTGGCCTTCATCAGCAAAAGATAGCTGGCAGCGTAGGCGCAGGTCGTGACCCAGAATGTCGCCCCCTCGGCCCGCCACCAGACGATGCCCGACGGCGTCCACAGTGTGAAC
This sequence comes from Loktanella sp. M215, assembly GCF_021735925.1. Taxonomy (NCBI): domain Bacteria; kingdom Pseudomonadati; phylum Pseudomonadota; class Alphaproteobacteria; order Rhodobacterales; family Roseobacteraceae; genus Loktanella; species Loktanella sp. M215. The sequence goes on along the minus strand of NZ_WMEA01000007.1, from coordinate 145,581 downwards.
AGCGCCAGAAGCTGGATCGAGGCGATGATCGCGTAGGTTGTCGTGGACAGTGTGGCGCCGTGGGGGCCGGGCATCAACCGGGCCAGCCACCCGCCGCCGCGACGCGTCAGCAGGAACGAATGGGCTGCGGGAAATTGCAGGATCAGCGCCGTATTGGTCAATGCGGCCCAAGGCCAGGCCACGGTCCCGAAGGTTTCGCTGAGACCGAAGAACATGCCGATGATCATCGCCGTGACGGCAAGTGCAAAGATCGCGTGGCACAGCAGGCCCAGTCCCAGCGCGAACAGGATCCGCAGCGCCCCCGGCGGCGGATGCAGGGCCGCCTCGACCAGAACGATCAGCCGTCCGATGCGCGGATCCTTCATCACGCCAAAGTGCCCAGCACGTGTTCTGCGATGGCGGTGCCGCTGGTCCAGGCGTCCTCGACCCGTGGTCCGATGCACCAGTCGCCGCCAAGATACAGTGTCGTCCCTGGCGCGTGGACAAAAGGTTGGCCAAGCGCCTGGGTCACACGGGCATAACGCCAGCGATGTGCCACGGCATGGGTCACACGATCCGGCATGACGCCCAGACTGTCACACAGCAGCGGCAGCATCAGTGCGGCAATCTGCGGCTTGTCATGTTCCAGATGGGTCGTGCTGAAATCGACCCCCGCCTGCGCGACCCAGGCGGTTGCGTCCTGTTGCGACCTGCCGGGTTTGCTGCTGTCCTGCGCGATCCAGGCCAAAGGATCGTCCGGTGCATGCCGGCTGAGGAAGGGGGCGGGCCCCGCCACCGCAGCCATCAGCGTCAGGCAAGGAGAAAACCGCACGTCGCCGATCTGTTCAACCAGCGGGTGGCCGGCGCCCAGCAGGTCGGCCATCTGCGGCGCGGGCACCGTGATGACCACATGGGTGGCCTCATGCTGCGACTGGTCCGATTGCAGCCGCCAGCCCGGCCCCTCGGCTTGCACCGAGGTCACGTGCGTGCTTTGCCGAACTTCCAGTCCCGCGGCTAGGGCCTTGGGAAGGGCCGACATGCCCGGCGCACCGACGACATGATCCCGCCCCGTGCCGTCGGCCCAGTGGGCCGCATCACCGCTGTCGCGCAATTCGTTCATGACGGTGGAAAAACGCGTGCCTTTTGCGGTCACGTATTGCGCGCCGTGGTCGAATTGCAGCCCGGCTGCCCGGCGCGTGGCCACGCGTCCGCCGATGCCGCGCCCCTTGTCGAAAAGGGTGGATTGCACGCCGCCCAGCATCAGCCGCCGCGCACAGGCCAGTCCCGTCATGCCGGCCCCGATGATTGCGACACGCGTCATGTCTGAACACAGACGTTGAAGAAGGGCGGGACCTGACATCCCGCAAGGACACACTCGAGTTTCATCTGCGCACCGCCTTTTTGTCTACAACCGCCAAGGTGTTGCGGAACGATGAATGCGCAAGGATGTGCGACGCTATGCCGTTGTGCGGCAAACAAATGCGGTTCCAGATCAGACAAGGGCCCGACCTGCGGCGACACGTGGCAAATCGCTCAGCCGCGATCAAAACGGATCATGTGCGCCAAGCGGCCGATTGCAGTCACGCGTCCCAAGACAGGCGGCGTCCGGGTGTCTCGCGGTCGAGGGCAATGCGATGCCGCCCGGAGGGGCGCGCGCACCATGAATGAAGCCTTGAAGGCTGACATGGCGCCATTGCTCTTGCCATCATCCCCTGCGTGGAACGATGCTTTGCGCATCGCCATGGCTTGGCGATGTGTCATGATGCACTAGGTCGCAAAAAAAGCGTTCATTGGCCGATCTGGTCTGCGCGATCATTCAAAGGAGCCGAAACCGCCATGAATATCCGTCTTATCCTCGCAGCCGCAGGCGTATCGGGCCTTATGGGCACGGCCGCTTTCGCTGACATCACCGTATCTTCCAAGATCGACACGGAAGGTGGCCTGCTGGGCAACATCATCGCACTCGCGCTTGAAAACGGCGGCCTGCCGGTCGAGCGGAAGTTGCAGCTTGGCGGCACGCAGGTCGTGCGCGAGGCCCTGCTGTCGCAACAGATCGACATCTACCCCGAGTATACCGGCAATGCGGCGTTTTTCTTCAATGAAGCCGACAGCGACGTCTGGAACGACGCGCAGGCCGCCCATGACCGGGCCGCTGAACTCGATGCAGAGCAGAACAAGATCACCTGGCTCGACTCTGCGCCGGCGAACAACACTTGGGCCATTGCGGTCACCGGGCCGGTCGCCGCGGACAACGACCTGACGACCATGTCGCAGTTTGGTCAGTGGGTGGCTGACGGTGGCGACATCAAGCTCGCCGCCTCGACAGAGTTCGTGTCCTCTCCTGCGGTTCTGCCTGCGATGCAGACGACCTATGGCTTTACCCTGTCGCCGGATCAGACCGTGATCCTGTCGGGCGGCGACACGGCGGCGACGATTCAGGCCGCGGCGCGCGGCACCTCTGGCGTGAACGCGGCGATGGTCTATGGCACCGATGGCGGTGTCGGTGCGACGGGCCTTGTCGTGATGGAAGACGACAAGGGCGTACAGCCGGTCTATGAACCCACGCCCATCGTGCGGGCCGAGGTGCTGGACGAATACCCGGCCATCGCCGATATCCTGAACCCGATCTTTGCCGGGCTGGACATGAAGACCCTGCAGGATCTCAATGGCCGTATCCAGGTCGGCGGTGAACCAGCCGAGGCGGTGGCGCGCGAATACCTGACGACGACCGGGGTCCTGAACTGACGACCAGCGTGCTGCCGGCCCGGGTCCGTGCGGAGGGGGTGTCATCGCCGGGCATCCTCTTTGCGGTCCTCGGGCTGTCGGCGCTGCTGACCCCGTTCATGACGCTTGCCGCGAACAGGATCGTTGCGGGTGAAGGCGTGGTCGCGTGGCAACTGGCCGGGCCCGGCGTCACCGTGCCGGGTCTGGTGGCGATCATTTTGGGTCTGGCGCTGGGTCTTTTCGGCGCGCGGCCAAGGTTGCGGCTGACGGGCGCTGCGATCGGACTGGCCGGTCTGGTCTGGCTCTTGTCCAACGGAGCCGAGATGCTGCTGGTGGATGCCGGAGACTATGCCCGCGTATCGCCAGCCATCGGCTTTTGGTGCCTGTTCGCGATCATGACATTGCTGATGGCGGATGCACTGGCGACCCTGTCACCGGGACCGCGCGCGCGCGCGGCCCTGCTGGCCGTCGTTCTGGCCGTCCTGGCGGCCATTCTGTGGTCGGGCGTCCTGTCAGAGCTTTCGGTCATGCGCGAATATGCCGGACGCAAGGACGCTTTCGTCCGCGCGACGGTCCAGCATCTGAATCTGGCCTTCGGCTCACTCGCCGCTGCCATGATCATAGGATTTCCGGTGGGGCTTTTGTGTCACCGTCGGACCCGGTTGCGCGGCGGTATCCTGCCGATGCTGAGTTTTCTGCAGACCATTCCGTCGCTGGCGATGTTCGGCCTGATGATCCCCGTCCTGGGGTGGGTCGGTCGCAGCGTGCCCGGGGCGCAGGCCATCGGCATTGCCGGCATCGGCTTTGCCCCCGCTTTCGTGGCGCTCGTGCTTTATGCGCTGCTGCCGGTCGTGGCCAATACGGTCATCGGACTGGCCTCTGCGCCGCCAGCCGCGCTGGAGGCCGCGCGCGGCATGGGCATGACCCCGCAGCAACGCCTGTGGCGGGTCGAAGCGCCGCTGGGTCTGCCGATCATCCTGACGGGGCTGCGGATCGTGCTGGTGCAGAACATCGGGCTTGCCGTCATTGCCGGGCTGATCGGCGGCGGCGGTTACGGCACATTCGTCTTTCAGGGCCTGAACCAGACCGCGACCGACCTGATCCTGCTGGGCGCGCTGCCGACAGTGTTGCTGGCGCTGGTTGCGGCCATCGTGATGGATATCCTTGTCGCACTTGCCCGCAAGACACCGGCGGTGACTGCATGATTGAAATTGACGCAATAACGAAGCTTTACGACGGCAAACCCGCCGTCGACAGCGTCACGATGACGGTCGAGACGGGCACGGTGACCGTGATCGTCGGCACCTCCGGGTCCGGCAAGACCACACTTCTGCGCATGATCAACCGGTTGGAAGAACCGACCTCCGGCACGGTGCGGATTAATGGCGAATCCACCCTTGATGTGAAACCGCATATCCTGCGGCGGCGCATCGGCTATGCCATTCAGGGCCACGGGTTGTTTCCGCATTACACGGTGGCCCAGAACATTGCCGCCGTCCCAGAGCTGCTGAAATGGCCGCGGGACAAGACCGCCGCCCGTGTCGACGACTTGCTGACCCTCTTTTCGATGGAGCCGCAATCGTTTCGTGACCGCTATCCCGCCGAATTGTCGGGGGGCCAGCAGCAGCGTGTCGGTGTGGCGCGCGCGCTGGCGTCGCGCCCGGACCTGTTGCTGATGGACGAACCCTTCGGCGCGCTGGATCCGGTCATCCGCGCCCGCGCGCAGGACGATCTGCGGCGCATCCAGCAGCACTTGGGGTCGACCATCATGCTGGTCACCCACGATATGGAGGAAGCGATCCGTCTGGGCGACCGCGTGGCGGTGATGGATGCCGGGCGCCTCGTGCAATACGGCACGCCGGCCGAGATCATCACGCGTCCCGCGACGGATTTCGTAACCGAGATGGTCGGCCGGGTGGAACGCCCGCTGCGTCTGCTGTCGCTGATCAACCTGTCCGAACTGGTCGAGGCGGGGGCGGCGACAGGCGATCCGCTGCCGGTAGGGGCCAACCTGCGCGACGCGCTGTCAGCCTGCCTTTGGACCGGGCGGGACGCGGTCCCGGTCGCACGCGATGGCGTCGTGATCGGGCGCGTGACACTGGACGCCATCCGCGCGCGGGCGCAGGCACATCCATGAGGGCGGGTCACCTGCTGCGCCTTTTGGTGATCCTGCTGCTGATTGCTTTGGTCCTGCGTCCGCAGTGGTTTACCACGATCTTTGCACCTTTCGCACCACCGGGGGGGCCGGTGATCTATGACCGGACATCGCTGCTGTCGTTGTCGCTCAGCCACCTTGGGCTGGTCGTCGCGGCCTCTGGAGCGGCGACGCTGGTCGCGGTGACGCTTGCTATTTTGGTGACGCGACCGTTTGGTGCCGCTTTCCGTCCCCTGTCGCGCACGGTGACCAACATGGGTCAGACTTTTCCGCCCGTGGCCGTTCTGGCGCTGGCCGTGCCGGTTCTGGGGTTCGGCAACGGGCCGACGCTTGTGGCGCTGTTCCTTTACGGCCTGCTGCCGATCTTCGAAAACGCCATGACCGGCCTGCTGACCTTGCCGCCGGCTACCATGGATGCGGCCCGCGGCATCGGCCTGAACCGGTGGCAATTGCTGGTACGGGTCGAATTGCCACTGGCCTTGCCGGTGATCCTGACGGGCATTCGCCTGTCTGTCGTCATCGCCCTTGGCACCGCCACGATCGGATCGACCGTCGCCGCACGCACGCTGGGCGAAGTGATCATCGCGGGCCTTCTGACGAACAACACCGCCTATGTCATGCAGGGTGGCCTGATCGTCGGTCTGTTTGCCGTGATTCTTTACGATGCCCTCGTTCAGCTGGAACGTTATTGCGCCCGGCGGACGGGCAGCAAGACGGTCTGAACGGGCCGACGCCGATGGTATGCCGCGCGACGCAACGCGGATCGCTCTTACCGTCATGCGCTCAGGCTGCTGCTCGCGTCAGGCCCGCGCGCCGACACGGTTTGCGACACCGCCGCACGTCAGGTGTGGCATGGGTCAGTGCGGAAATTGGGTTGAAAGAATGGTTGCCCTACAACGTGCCCCGGATTTCATCGTGCAATCGTGGGCGTTAGGGCGCCTGCAAGGCTCGTGAGAGGGCCACGGCGCGTTCGGATTTCGATCCGTCAGGTTCGCCGAAGGAAAAGCGGTTGCCTTCGGCTTGGTGGGGTGTTCGGGCAGGTTTTACCCTGCCCGAACACGTCATTCTCAGGCAGCCAGATCGAAGCGATCGGCATTCATCACTTTCGTCCAGGCCGCCACGAAATCGCGAACGAACTTTGCCTCGTTGTCGTCCTGCGCATAGACCTCTGAGTAGGCACGCAGGATGGAGTTCGATCCGAAGACGAGGTCGGTGCTTGTCGCCGTGTATTTGACCTGGCCGGTGGCGCGGTCCTGCAAGTGGTAGGTTCCATGGTCAGCGGTTGGCATCCACTTCAAGTCCATATCGGTGATCGTCTGGAAGAAGTCGGTGGTCAACTGACCTTCGCGCTGTGTGAAGACACCCAACTTGGAATTTCCGTAATTGACGCCAAGCACGCGAAGTCCACCAACCAACACCGTCATTTCGGCGCCGGTGAGGCCCATCAGCTGTGCCCGGTCGAGCAACAGTTCTTCTGGGGCGGTGTCGTAGGCTTTCTTTGTCCAATTGCGGAACCCATCGGCAAGGGGTTCCAGAACCGAAAAACTGTCGACGTCCGTCATATCGTCGGTCGCGTCACCACGTCCGGCTGTGAAAGGTACGACGATGTCGTGACCGGCCGCGATGATCGCACGTTCCAGACCGACGTTACCGGCCAGAACGATCACATCTGCAAGTGATGCACCCGTCTGGCTGGCAATGGGTTCGAGTATGCCCAGAACCCGCGCCAGGCGATCGGGTTCGTTACCAGCCCAGTCCTTCTGTGGTGCCAGGCGGATACGCGCACCGTTCGCACCACCCCGCTTGTCGGAGCCGCGATAGGTGCGCGCGCTGTCCCAGGCGGTGGCAATCAGATCCGCAACGCTCAGACCACTTTGAGAGATCTTCGCCTTGACCGCGTCGACGTCATAGTCCGTGGCACCTGCGGGGACCGGATCCTGCCAGACAAGGTCTTCCTGCGGGACGTAGGGGCCCTGATAGTTGGCCTTCGGCCCCATATCCCGATGGGTCAGCTTGAACCATGCCTTGGCAAATGTCTCCGACAGGTAGTCCGGGTTCGCGTGGAACCTTTCGCAGATCTCGCGGTAGACCGGATCGACCTTCATCGCCATGTCGGCGTCGGTCATGATTGGATTGTGACGGATCGCCGGATCGGTCGCATCGGGCACCTTGTCCTCTTCTGCGATATCGATCGGTTCCCACTGCCACGCGCCAGACCGGGATTTCACCGGCTGCCACTCGTACTTGAAGAGCAGGTGGAGATAGCCGTTGTCCCACTGCGTCGGATTGCTAGTCCACGCCCCTTCGAGCCCGGACGTATGAATGGAATTGGCGTTGCCATCGAAACCCGGATTGCTCCAGCCGAAGCCCGCGTTGATGATGTCGCCATCTGCGGGGCCAGCGCCGATTTCACTTGCGGCAAGTCCGCCGTGACATTTGCCGACGGTATGGCCGCCCACCGTCAAAGCCGCGGTTTCCAGGTCGTTCATCGCCATTCTGGCAAAGGTCGTGCGAACGTACTTGGCCGTCTTGGCCGGATCGGGGTTGCCATTGACGCCTTCGGGATTCACATAGATCAACCCCATGTGCGATGCCGCAAGCGGGTCATACATCGAATCCGCGTCGTCGATATCGGCCACACGCTCTTCTGTGGGCGCGAGGATTTCGCTGTCGTTCCCCCAGTTGATGTCGATTTCCGGTCCCCAGATGTCCTCTCGGCCGAAAGCGAAGCCATAGACTTTCAGGCCCATGTTGGCATAGGCCACGGTTCCCGCCAGCACCAGCAGGTCGGCCCAGGACAGGGCATTGCCGTACTTCTTCTTGACGGGCCAGAGGATGCGCCGCGCCTTGTCCAGGCTGGCATTGTCCGGCCAGGAGTTCAGTGGTTCGAAACGCAGGTTGCCGGTGCCGGCACCGCCGCGACCGTCGGCCAGACGGTAGGACCCGGCCGAGTGCCATGACATGCGAATGAAAAGACCGCCGTAGTGTCCCCAGTCCGCGGGCCACCAGACCTGGCTGTCGGTCAGCAGGGCATCGACGTCATCCCACACGCCCTGAAAGTCGAGCGTCTTGACGGCTTCGCGGTGATCGTAGTCGACGTCCATGGGGTTCGCGCGGGCCCCGTGCTGATGCAGGATGTCCAGGTTCAGCATCTTCGGCCACCACTTGGTGGGGTGGTTGGTCAGGGCTGTATTGCTGCCGTGCATCACGGGGCACCCGCCTGTCGTAACCTTGTTGCCGTCCATCATCATCTCCGTCTCGGTTTACTGGGTTTCCAAACTCGTATCCATCATCTCAAATAACCTCCAATTGATTTTTCTGACCAAACCGATAGTTTAAGCTAATGATAGGCCTCACACTCAAGCATCTGCGATACTTTGAAGCGCTCGCGCGTCATGCGCACTTCGGTCGCGCAGCCGATTCTGTCGGCATATCCCAGCCGGCCCTATCGGTTCAGATGAAGGAACTTGAAAGGATGCTGGGCGGCCCTTTGGTCGAGCGATTGGCGCGGGAGATCAGACTGACGGCGCTGGGTGAGGATTTTCTTGCACGGACACGCAACATCCTCATGGAGGTCCGTGAGCTTGACGATCTAAAGCGTTCGGCGTCCGGTCCGCTTGCGGGACGGTTGCGGCTTGGTGTCATTCCCACCGTCGCGCCGTATCTTCTGCCGCGGATCATGAAGGCGATGTCGATCAAGATGCCCGCGCTCGAGCTTCAGCCGCGAGAGAACATCACGCGTTCCCTGATTGCGGACCTTGCCAATTCCACCCTCGATGCGGCGATCGTTGCTTTGCCGATATCAGAACCGACGTTGCAGGAGGTCGCCCTTTTCGAGGAAGAATTCCTGTTGCTGCGTCCGCAGAGCGAAGACGGCAAGCCGGTGCCCAGTCCGGACGCTTTGCGCAAACGAGGGCTGTTGCTGCTGGCCGAAGGTCATTGCTTTCGCGATCAGGCACTGAGCTTTTGCAAGATGGGCGCGGACGAGCCGCGATACCTGATGGAAGGCAGTTCGCTGTCGACGCTTGTGCAAATGGTCGGAGCCGGCATGGGACTGACGCTTATTCCAGAGATCGCAGTCCCGTTGGAGACAAAGTCGGCTCCGGTGGTCGTCGCGCGCTTTCCGGAACCTCGCCCGTCACGGACGATCGGCATCGTCTGGCGTCGGACAAATCCGCTTGCGGCGAAACTGGACGACTTCGGCAGGATCGTCCGCGATGTCGTGACCAAGCCACCGGTCGTTTCCGCGTCATGATGACTATTCCTGTAACCTGATCGACGCATCCAGGTTCCGTGCGTTCCGTGCGTTGTAGGCCGCGTTCGATGCCACCCTACCGGTTGCTTTTGGGAAAATCAGACCTTTGGGTTTCCAAGGCGGGATTGGAGGGAACCAAAGGGGCTGCGCTGGCCAGGCCATGGCTGCCACCGTTCTAGGGTGTAGTCAGGCAGGCACTTGCTCTGGTCAGCCGCCCCAAACGACGGCATTTTCGTGCCGCAGGATCAGGGTTTTCAGGTCCTCGAACCCAAGCAGAATGAATCGCTTCAGCTTTTCCGAGGCGGGCAATCTGGGTGCGCCATCAAGTTGCATGATCCCCAGCGAACGTTCCGGCTGCGGAATTTGGATCGGGATAGTCTTGATCTGGCCCATGTTGCGATAGGCGAAGACCACGCTGTGCGGAAGCACCGTCAATGCGTTGGTTTCCTGCAAATAATTCATCACGGACAACAGCGAGCCGCCGGAATAGCGGATTTCGACCTCTGTGCCCTCCCGAAGACCTAGCCTATGGCACCCGGCGGCAACCTTGCGAAACCAACTATTACGAGACCTATAACCGCGACAACGTCACGCTGGTCGATCTGCGCACCCAGCCGCTGAGAGAAATCACGCCGGACGGGATCATCGTCGGCAACACGCATCACGACCTGGATGCGATCATCTATGCCACGGGCTATGACGCTGTTACCGGTTCGATTTTCCGCATGAACGTTACCGGGCGCGATGGTCTGTCGATCAAGGATCACTGGAAGGACGGGGCGACATCGCTGATGGGTTTCAACACCCATGGCTTTCCCAATATGTTCGCCATCACCGGCCCGATGAGCCCCTCTGCGCTGTTCAATATCCCCCTGGGGATCGAACGGGACGGTGAATGGATCACCGATCTGATCGCCTATATGGACCGCAACGACTATGTCCGGTGCGAGGCGGATGCCGCTGCCGAGGAGGGCTGGGTCAAGGAGGTTCTGGACATCGTGGATCACACCCTGCTGACCAAGGGGTATTCGTGGTGGATGGGGTCAAACATCGCCGGCAAGCCCAAGCGGTTTCTGGTCTATCTTGGCGGCGGACCAAAGTTCAAACGACTGGTCGAGGATGTGGCCATGAATGGCTACGAAGGGTTCAATCTGGGGCGGCTGACGGCTGATGCAGGGACGAGATAGCGGATGGACGGTCCTTGTCTGACTGCCCGGCGGCGACAATGCGGCAGTGTCGTCAGGCCCGTATTGCCCATCGCTGTTCTGCAGAAATGACGTTTCGAAGATGACAAATCCCGTCGGATCGAAAGTGAGACAGCCCTGAAAATCGAGCTGTTGATCAATGGTAAACCGGTTCAGGCAAACGTGGGTCGCAATTTTTGAACGGAGCGATCCCGTCGCCGGTGCTGTCGCAACCAACGCCACCGCGGCGCGCGTAGATGATGCCCTTGCAGCGGTTGCCGCCGCGCATGCGGAATTTTCGGCGTGGGCAAAGACATCGCTGCAGGACCGGCGAAAGCTGGTGAACAATGCGGCTGACATTATGGACGCTAAGGCCAGCGGTTTCATCGCTGCAGGTACGCCGGGAACAAGTGCCACCGGTCCGTGGATCAGGTTCAACGTGATGTTTGCGGCCAACATGATTCGCGAAGCCGCCGCCATGGTGACGTAAGTCGGCCGAGAGGTTGTTCCGTCGAATACTCTCGATACGCTGGCGCTTGCGATGGCGAAACCCAAAGGCGTCCGCCTTGGGATCGCTCCATGGAATGCGTCTGTCATTCTGGAAACCCGCGCCGTTGCGATGCCGCTGGCTTGCGGCAACATCGTCGTCTTGAATTCAGGCGAGCTGTGTCCCAATGTGCAGCGCCTGGTCGGTCAATATTTTGCACAGGCCGGCCTGAAGGATGGCGTTCTCAATGTGATATCGAACGCGCCGGAAGTTGCTGCCGCCATCGTCGAGGCGCTGATCCGCGCGCCACAGGTCAGGCACGTCAGCTTTACAGGATCCACCCGGGGCTGACGGATTGTAGGTCGCATCGCGGGCGAAGAGTTGAAGCCTTTCCTGCTCGAATTGGGGGGCAAACCGCCGCTGATCGTTCTTGATGATGCGGATATTGACGCCGCAGTGAACGCGGCCGTGGACGGCTGTTAGATGGATATAGGTCAGATCTGCATGTCTACTGAACGCATGATTGTCGGCGATGCCGTGGCTGACGAATTTGCAGCCAAACTGGCGGCGCGGGCCGCATCACTTCCTGCAGGTGACCCGGGCGGCCATGTCGTTCTGAGCGGCTTGGCGACGTCGGGCGCCGGTGAAAAGACGGATGAGCTGATCGCGGATGCCATCGCGAAGGGTGCCAAGGTTCTGGCTGGCGGGCACGTGACGGTGGCGTCGTCACTGCGACCCTGATCGACCGTGCAACCCTCGATAGGCGCATGTCTTCCGAAGAAAGCTTTGGTCCGGTCAAACCTAGCATTCGTGTCAATGATGACGACGAAGCGATCCGTGTGGCCAACGATACGGAGTACGGTTTGTCGGGGGCGGTCTTTAGTCGTGATATTCAGCGGGCCATGCGTGTCGCAAACCGCATTGAAAGCGGGATTTGCCATATCAACGGCCCGACTGTTTCAGATGAACCGCAGATGCCGTTTGGTGGGGTCAAGGCATCGGGTTATGGCCGGTTCGGCGGCAAGGCGGCCGTTGCCGAGTTTACCGACCTGCGCTGGATCACGATTGAAGATCCAAACCAGCATTATCCGACCAACAGCGGCAACGTGACATAGAGGCTTACCGACAACAGCAGGGTGTCCCAAGGCACGACGATGTTCGTCGCCCCCAGCATGAAGGCCACGATGGGCGCAAAAGCAAAGACCACGACGATATCGTTCACACTGACCTGCACCAGGGTATAGGTGGCGTCGCCGCGCGTCAGATTCGACCAGAGGAAAACCATCGCGGTGCAGGGCGCAGCCCCCAGCAGGATTACGCCCTCCAGATAGGCTTGCGCATCATCCGGCGGGATCAGACCAGCAAAGACGTAGTTGAAAAACAGCACACCGAGTGCTGCCATCGTGAAGGGCTTGATCAGCCAGATGACCACTAGTGTGACGACCAACCCTTTGGGCTTATCGCCCACCTAGCGCAGCGCAACGAAGTCCACACCGACCATCATGGGATAGACCATGGCCCAGATCAGCACCGCCACGGGCATGCCCGGCGGATCGACACGCCCCAGTCCACCAACAACCCGTACACCAACTCCCGTGCCCGAGCAGGCCTCAGAGCTTTCGGCGGATGACGTCCTGCAACATCTCCCGATCCAGAGTCAGGTTAGCAACGATCTTCTTCAGCCGGCTATTCTCGTCCTCAAGCGCCTTCAGCCGGCGCATCTAGTCGGGCAGCAGCCCGCCAAATCGCTTCTTCCAGTTGAAGTAGGTCGCCTGGCTGAGCCCAGCCTTGCGGCAGATCTCGGCCACCGGCGTGCCTTCCACGCCCTGCTTCAGAATGAACGCCTTCTGCGCCTCCGTGAACTTCGATGCCTTCATCTTCTCAGCTCCTTTCCCAGCCAGGAAATGTTAGCCGTAAACTCCAGCTTTAAACGGTCCAGTTTTCAGGGGGCAGAGCAGTTTTAGAAGCATGACAGATGGCTGGCAGACCAGGCAAACCCGAAGACACGGTGCTCAAGCTTTGACAGATTGTAGTGATGCAAGGACAGGGCGGGGGATCGCAGAAGCGGTACGCCAGATCGGTGTATCGCCGCAGACTTTTTTCCGTTGGCGAAAGGATTAAGGCGGCATAGGCCGGGATGAGATCAAAAGGTTGAAGGAATTGGAGCGTCCGGCAAACTTGGCGCGGTGAGGTGCTCCCCTTCCCTTGGACAGGATCTGGCGCTTTCTAAGCTCTGATCTGCTCCTGCTGATCGGGTTGCGTTGCTTCGACTTTCAGCGAGTAGACTACGGCCGGTGGTTGGCCGCCAAGGGCTTTGTGCGGGCGGCGGTGATTGTAGAACCCCATCCATGTCCGGACACCCGCGCGGGCCTGAGACCCGGTCTCCCAGACATGCAGATAGACGCACTCGTATTTCAGCGTGCGCCACAGGCGCTCGATGAAGATGTTGTCCAAGTAGCGGCCCTTGCCATCCATCGATATACGGACGCCCGACCGCCGCAGGCGATCTGTCCAGGCAAACGATGTGAACTGCGATCCCTGATCGCTGTTCATGATGTCAGGTGGCCCGAACCGATAGATTGCCTCGTTCAGCGCGTCGACGCAGAAGTCGGCGTCCAGCGTGTTCGAGATCCGCCAGGCCAGAACCATTCGGGTGTGCCAGTCCATGATCGCCACCAGATAGAGAAACCCTCTGCGCATCGGCAGGTAGGTGATGTCCACGCACCAAACCTGATTGGGCCGCTCTACGCGCAGCCCGCGCAAGAGGTAGGGATAGGTCTTGTGCCCATTCGCCGGCTTGCTGGTGTTGGGTTTCTGGTAGATTGGCATCAAACCAATCAGGCGCATAAGCCGACGGATGCGCTTCTCGTTCACCGCGTGTCCCTCGTTGCGCAGGTGCCACGTCATCTGGCGAACGCCGAAGAAGGGCGTCTCCAGGAATTGCACGTCGATCAGCCGCATCAGCGCGAGGTTCTGCTCCGTCTCACCCTGCGGCATGTAATAAAACGACGACCGCGGTATCGACAGAAGCGCGCACTGCTGGCCAATCGACAGGTCCGGATGGTCGCGCTCGACCATGCTGCGCCTCACTTCCCGCCCCAAGGTTTGAGCTTTCTTTCCAAAAAAGAGTTGGCCACCGCCAGCTCCCCGATCTTGGCATGCAGATCCCTGACCTGGTCTTCATCGATGACCGGCGTCTTGCGGCCGCCGCGTTCAAAGACACCGGACGCGCCGTCCAGCAGCGCACGTTTCCATTGGTTGATCATCGTCGGATGCACCCCGAACCGGCTCGCCAGTTCCGACACGGTCGCCTCACCTTTCAACGCCTCAAGCGCCACCCTCGCCTTGAACTCAGGGGCGTGCTGCTTTCGTTTCGACATCTTCGATCTCCTTCGTGGTGAAGATCAGCAGACAGCAATTCAGAGCTTACGTCAGTGTCCAGTTTTCGGGGGGCACCTCATATGACCACCTGCTGCACAATTTGAAGGCTGCTCAGGCCGTCATAGCCTTTCAATCAGCGAGATTACGAAGGTGTTACGGCACTGAGCTGACATCGACGGCTGTGCTCTCCTGGTGCCAGAGTTCAGGCGTAGATTGGCACTACATCGTTCCGGGAAAGCCCATGCAAAACGGCTTTGTCGAGAGCTTCAACGGACGCTTCCGGGACGAGTTTCTCAGCGAGACCCTTTTCTCGACGCTGGTCGATGCCCGCGAGCAGATCCGGACCTGGCAGCAAGACTGCAACCACCACTGGCCGCACTCGGGCATCGGGAACATCCCGCCGGCAGAGTTCATAGCAAAGAAGGGGCTGGCAATGCGCGCCGCGTAGCGCCAGAAATCAACTTGCAGACTCTCCGTTAATCCGGAGGAGAGTCGGGGCTCAGGTCACTGCGCGAGTGTTTTAGGGTTGGGCGTCTTGCAGAAGTCTTCTTCTTTTGGTGTCGGTCTCGCTCTGGCGGGGGCGCTTGTGTTAACGCCGGACGCACTTTTCATACGCATTTCTGGGATGTCTACATTCCAGATGCTGGGATGGAGAGTCCTTGGCCTCGGACTTATATTTATTCTCGCATGGGTGCTGACAAGTCGAGACAGGCCGTCCGATTTTGTCATGCTCGGGACCGGTGCCGCGATCGTGGTCATCGTATGCCAAGTGGTTAACACGACACTATTCCCAATGGGTATTGCGATCGCACCGGTTGCGACAGTTCTCTTGGGTGTCGCAACTGTACCCGTCTGGTCAGCGCTTCTGGCAAAATGGCTGTACGAGGAGGTCACATCGCGCGCGACATGGATCGCCATCGTACTGGTGATTGCTGGCTTAACGGTGGCTGTGACAGACAAGGGCGAGGCCGCGCTTGACGCCGACGCACTGGCAGGTGCGGTGTGTGGGCTTGGGGTTGCGTTCGCTCTGGCTCTGACGTTCGTGACCATGCGCCATCACGCCAGCCTGCCGCTATTTCTCGTCATCGGATTGGGCTCACTGACGTCGGGGATCTCAGGCCTGCTCATCGTTGGACCGGCACAGATGACGGACGGTACGGTTTGGGCCATTCTCGTGTGCGCGCTGCTGATCCTGCCATTGTCCTTTTTTGCGCTTAACGAGGCGTCCCGCCACACGGCCGCCGCCAATGTGAGCATGCTGCTGTTGCTCGAAACTGTTCTCGCACCATTGTGGGTGTGGCTTGGCACTGGCGAAGCGCCCTCGCGGCGTATGATGGCCGGTGGTGCAGTGGTCGTGGTGACTCTCGCGGTGTATGTCGTTGTGACGCGGAGCACACGAAGCCGGACGCCCCGCAGCGCCGCTCAATAGAAGATACTATGACTTCCGCCGATATCCTGCTCCTGTAAGAGTGCTGCCGACGAAACTCCGCCGGCCAGAGCAAGGCCTGCGACCAGGTATCTGAGTTTCAAGTGATGTCCTCCGTGTCGTTGTCCAAAGCGCGGCGGATCTTGAGTACCGCAAATTCTCTCGGCTCGTGATAGTCGATGGTGCCGGAAAATGCACCGGTTGCCGCGAAGGTAAACACGGTCGCCGTGTGGTTCATCGTATAATCTCCGGTGTTGGTTCGGACCGTCTCATAGCACACTCGGAAACCGTCAGCCGGGCATGCGATCTCATCGTCAGGGCCCGTCCATCCGCGAATTGCCGGATGAGAATAGCCGACGTAGTCAGCCATGGCCTCCACCGTGTCGCGGTCAGGATCGACGGTGATGAACACGACAATCAACCGCTCGGCGTCTGCCCCGAGATCGTCGAGCCCGCCGGAGATATCCGACAAGGTGGTGGGGCAGACGTCGGGGCAGAAGGTGAAGTCGAAAATACCAGCGACGTACGGCCGATCAGGCTGTCCGGCCCGACCGCACCTCCCTCGTGGTCGCTTAGACGAAATTCCATCTCGGTCGGTGGCGCCGTTCGCTGGGCGACAGGTTTCACCTTGCCAGGGCCATCGACGCGCCACCAGCCCGCAAAGAGTGTGAGCCCGAGCGCACCCAGACCTGCTGCACCGTATGTCAGAGCCGCGCGGCGTTGCATCATCTGACCTAGCACTTCTCCGAGCAACAATGTGCTGCCCGCGGCGGACAGCGGAGCAGAGTAAACGGAAGATAACGTGCCGCTCGTAATGGCGCCTGATTCCGTTCCGAGCCCATCTCATAGGGAGCCGACCTTGTCGTTGCAGCACGCCTTTCGCGGCGACCGGACGTCCGATCCGCCGCCACGGGGTAGGACTATCGATCAGAGAGGGTTGGGTGGAAGGACCGTGACGGAATCCGAGAGACTGCTACGCGTCGAGATGGTGACCAACGATGCGTCGAGCAGCTTTTCCGCCCGCTCGAAGTCATCGGCATGCGCTGTAACGCCGAGGCGCTCGATGGGGCGAGCGTCGAGGCCCACAAGGGCACCAGAAACGAGAACTCTCATATCCGGTCGACGCTCTTTCACAGTCCGCACCGTTGTGTAAAGCGCGTGCATCGACGAACGCGATCCGATCGAAAGGCCGAGGATCTCCGCCGGCGACTTCACGATTTCCGATAGTAGATCTGCCACGCTTGCGTTGATCACAAGCTGGATGCCCCACCCTTTGGCGCGTTGCAGATCCGCGGCCATCTCGACGCCGAACGTGTGATCGTCGCCGGGCACGCTCGCGAAGATGGCCTGCTTGCTCTTTTTGCCGATGACTGGGTCGATCGGTTCGGCGGTCTTCCGGAGTAGCGATTCCATCCGCAAAGTTGCCACGCGAACGCTCATGAATGTCACTTCGTCCTTCAGCCACAACGCGCCGAGGTGATCCGCGACCGGGCGAAGGACGTCGAGGCAGAGCTCGCGCCGCCTCAAACCGGCCGGAAACAGGTTCTGGACGGCCATCTGCCCGCCCATGGCGCCGCCGAACATGAACCGCTGACAGAGCAGGTCCCGATCTTCGATGGACAGTTGCAATTCGTCATTCCCGCATGAAGGTGAGGCTAAACCGCCTTTTCGAACATCTGTTCCCTGGGTGGCCCTCTGTCGCATTCTTATGAACCTCTGTGTATGGGCTACTCGCCCGGCATATGGCACCTCCCAAACAGCAACGAGTTCGATTGCGGCGCATAATGTTGAAACTCATGATTTGACTGAGCAACTGACCTGAAGGGGTGCCCCGGTAGAATGCGATGCTGCAAGGTCAGAGAAACACGGCTTGCATTTACCGCATGTCACCGCTCGTTTAGCGTTGACCCCGGCCTTCTTCATCTGTCGGAGAAAACCCGTCGGCATCGCCCAGGAACAGGCCAATCTTGCGAAACTTCGGCACGCTGTCGCAGATCACTTTGACGACGATCAACATTGGTACGGCGACGATCATGCCAATAACAGACCAAATCCTCGCAAAAAACGCGACGGCCAGAAATACGACAACGACGTTCAGCCGAAGACGTTTGCCGACCAGAGCGGGGGTTGCGAACTGGCCTTCGAATGCTGTGAGCCCATAGTAGGTCATCAGGACACCCACCGCTGTCCAAGGTGCCATGAACGTCACGAGTGCAATGATGCCCGCCAGAAGTGAGCCAACCACGGCACCAACAAATGGCACAAAGTTTAAAACAGTGCCCATCAATCCGATCAGCCAGGGTGACGGCATGCCCCACCACCACATGGCAACACCGATGCAGAGGCCAAGACAACAGTTGATGAGGGTGATTGCACCCAAGTAGTTCCCGAGCCGTCGTTCTATCGTGCGTATCGTGATGAACGTCTGTTTTTTGTCGTGAAAGCCATCAACGACCTGAACGGCTTTCTTGATGAAGAGATCCCCGGAAGCCACGAGGAAGAACAAAAGACATAACGAAAATGCGAGTTGGCCGAGCAATCCCGGTGCGAGCGAGACAACAGAGTTTGCTACGCCGGGGCCGTCAACGATCTGAACCTCCATTGGGTCACCGCTATCGCCTGTGGCGTCATCCACCGCATCGCCAGCGGCTGTGGCAGCTTCACTGAGAGCTTCGAACGGCCCTCCGGGGTTTCGTGCCATGACGCGCACATCATCGATCAGGCCGGGAATGTCTTCGACAAAATTTGTCACCGGCTGTGCGAGCGCCATCACACTGAGCGTGAGTGTCATACCAATGATCAAGGTAAAGATTGCTGCGGCAATTGGCGCACCGATGCCCAATCGGGCAAGGACTCTGCGCGGCGCATTCAGCAGGAAATAAGCAAGAATGGCACCCGTGACGGGGATCAAGAATTCTGAGGCCACGAGGAGTGCCTGCACCAGCGCCAGTAAAAAGATTCCGTAGACAGGAATCGCCAATGGATGGCGTCGAGGCTGATCTTGCATGTTCTCGATCCTCAGATTCGCAGGGGTCGTTGATGCTGCCGGGTTCCGCAGGACTTCATATGATTTCGCCAGTTTGCTGTGTTCCTCGGTGCAAATATCGTTTCCATAGGTCAGACATGGATCGTGTCCCAATGCTTGATGTAAGAAGCGCGACCCTTGGAGAGGTCCGAGACTGATCAGGAGGCCACGGCGGGCAGCCTGACCGTTGGATTGTCTGTTGTGCGTGCGAGAGTTTCAAGCGACATGTAGCGCCTCGCCACGGCCCGTTCGTTGTTGGTCTCCAATATGAGCGCACCGACCAGCCTTATGATGGAGGCATCTTTGGGAAATATCCTGATGACATCGGCCCGTCGCTTGATCTCACGGTTTACCCGTTCGAGTGGATTCGTTGATGCGATTTGCGTCCAGTGCTCGCCGGGATAGGATATGTAAGCAAGCACATCGTCGCGCGAGGCATCCATGAGGGCACCAAGCTTGGGCTATTTTTCGCGGAGCGCGTCGGCGACGACATCCCTCTGCGCCTCGGCTTCGAACTTGGTGTCCTGGGCGAAGATTGTCTTCGGCATCGCCGCGCCGGCCATGCGTTGCTTGGCCGGCGCATGGGCGAGCGCGTTCCGCATCCAGTGAACGCGGCACCTCTGATGGGTGGCGTTGAAGACGCGGCGCGCGGCGGCCCTCAGTCCCTTGTCGTCATCGGCGATCACGAGTTTCACGCCGCGGAGCCCATGGTCAGCAAGGCTGCGGAGAAAGTCGGTCCAGAAGGTCTCCGCTTCGGACGGGCCGGTGGCAACCCTCGATCACCTGAAAGCCCTGCGGCTTGACGGCATGGCCGAAGCCTTCGCGGACCTCCAGGTTCAGGACGCTGCTGCCGATCTCAGCCATGCTGAATGGCTTGGCCTGTTGGTTGACCGTGAGGTAGCCAGCAAAGAAACCAAGCGCTTTGAGGCTCGCATGCGCTCCGCCAGGCTGCGCCATGTGGGCGCCTGCCCGGAGGATGTCGATTACCGTGCGTGGCGCGACCTCGACAAGGCGCTATGGAGTGCCCCCACTGAAGTGGTCCACCTTTTGGGATAGAATTATCCCGTTTTCATGAGGACGACGAGATGGGTGGCAAGCGAGAGAAGCCCGAGGATATCGTGCTGAAGCTGCGACAAGTTGAAGTGCTGCAAGGGCAAGGCAAATCGGTTCAGGAGGCCGTGCGGCAGATCGGTGTCACGGTTCAGACCTACTATCGGTGGCGCAAGGAGTATGGCGGCATGAGCCGGGATCAGCTCAAGCGGCTGAAAGAGCTGGAGGCCGAGAATAGCAGACTCAGACGTGCTGTCTCGGATCTGACGTTGGATAAGATGATCTCGCCGAGGCTGCACGGGGGAAACTACTGAGCCCTTCTCGCCGCAGGCAGTGCATTGATCATGTGCGGCAAACCCTCAGTGTATCGGAGCGCCGGGTTTGCCGCACATTGGGTCAGCATCGCTCGACGTAAGCCGCAAGGTGCCCTGTGGTCTGCCGGACGAAGCCCGGCTGACCGAGGACATCACCGCGTTGGCCGAAGAGTTTGGCCGCTATGGATATCGCATGGTCGTCATTGTTGCGCCATTGGTCCGAGCGACAATGACGACGGGACTGCTGAACAACAGTGGCTGGCATGTGAACCATAAAAGGGTCGACCGGATCTGGCGGCAGGAAGGGCGTGAGGCGTCCCACAAAAGCAGCCCAAGAAAGGTCGGATTTGGCTGAATGATGGCTCCTGCGTCCGGCTCCGACCCGAGCGTCCGAACCATGTCTGGTCCTATGACTTTGTCGGGACCGGACCCACGACGGGCGAGTCTTCCGCACGCTCAACATCATCGAAGAGTTCACGAAGGAGGCGCTGGTGATCCGGGTCAAACGCAGGCTCAATTCAACGGATGTGGTCGACGCCTTGACTGATCTGTTCATGCCTCACGCGGTCCGCCGGAATACATAAGGTCGGACAACGTCCTAGCTCGGGAACAAAACGCTGTTTAGGGCGTCAGATCACATGGCATCCGAGCTACCGGATACCTTTTGAATTGTTGCCCGGGCGGGCTCCGCCGTCAAGAAGTGGTCTCTCCCATAGCAAATACAGGGTCGGCCACGATGCCGCCCTCACCGTCCTTAAGACGAGATCCTAAATCCCAAGCGGAAGGCCCGAACATTATCTACGAGGTCAGGAACCTGCCTCCACGGCTCTACAGAGAGGGGTCCTTCCGCCTGGGCTCGTCCCCTCGAAGAAGGGACGATAGGGTTCGCCGGATTTGATCACGGCGTGAATGGTGCGGGCCATCTTTGCGGCGATGGCTGTGTAAGCCTTGCGGCGCAAATCCGGGTTGTGACGATCTTGCGCAATGTAACGCTCGAACTTGTCGCGGAAGCTGTTGGCCTTCTTCATGACCGCCGTCTGCCCTGCAAGCCACAAAGTGCGGCGCAAACGGGCGTTGCCGTATTTGGAGATCTTGCTTCGACCGCGGAACATGCCGGACTGGACGGTTGCCAGATCCATGCCGCAAAACTTCAGAAACTGCCGGTGATGACGGAAGCGGCGCAGGTCACCGGTCTCGGCCAGGATCGTCAGGGCGTTGATCGGCCCGATGCCGGGAATGGTGCGCAGCAGCAGGTAATCGGGACGATCGCCGAGCAGTTCGACGGCACGGCCTTCGATGGCATTGCGTTGGCGGATCAGGCTTCTGCCTTCGGCCAGCATCATGCGGAACATCCTGATGGCGTCAGAATCCGGCGACACGGGCAGCCCCGCGGAAGTCTTCGCCGTCTCGTAAATATCTGACAACATGAGGGTCTTCTCGACCTTGCGTCCAACCACTTCCCAGGCCGCCTTGGTGAACTCATCCTTGGTCAGGGCAGATATCATGTGTGGAGACGGGAACATCTCGAGGAAGGCCAGGAACCAGTCGGTGCGCGAGCTGCGGTGGAAGCGGTCGGCCTCGGGAAAATAAAGTGGCAGATAGTGGGTCAAAATCCGATGCCACAGCTCGGTCTTGGACCGCGACACCGCATCATGAGTCTTGGACAATTCCTGAATGTCATTCGTACCGGCGACCATCGGGTCCTGGAAGATCTGCACCGCGCCGATTTGCAGCATGTGCAAGATGACTTGCGCATCCTTCGGATCATTCTTGTCCCAGCTGTTGTGCAGCGCCTCGCGTGTGCGGGCGAGGGCGACCGAGGATACCAGCTTCAGGTCGAACCCGGCGACGCCGAGATGATACATCAGCACACGGTGATAGTTGCCGGTGGCCTCAAACCCGATCCGGACCGGCAGGCCATATTCCCGCAAGATCGCGATCAGGCGCATGAAGTCGTCGGTGGAATTGGTGATCGTCATGCGCCGCCGCCGCGTCTTGCCCGGGACGGCAATCAGCACCTCGTGCCGGTGTTTGGAAATGTCGATGCCTACCAGAACGCGGGCATCCGAAGTATGTTCAACCTTGGCCATGGCCGGTCTCCTCTGTGGTGTGGTTCGCAAAACCACCATAGAGACCCGAGACCCGGTTATGGCCGCCTGCTGCGCAATTTTGGAGGCTGCGCAGGCGGCCATAACCTTGAACGGCACTTCATTCCCAACATGCTACGGAACGGAGTTCACCAGCAAGGCCATCCTGAAATGGGCAAACGACAACAAGGTCGAGTGGCATTACATCGATCCCGGCAAGCCGCAGCAGAACGGCTACATCGAGTCATTCAACGGCAGCTTGCGCGACGAATGCCTCAACGAGGAAATCTTCGACAGCCTGGCCGACGCCCGCCGAACGCTTGCCATCTGGCGCTATGATTACAACAACGTCAGGCCGCATTCATCGCTCGGCAACAAGACCCCAGCAGAAGCGCGCCGCGCGCTTGAGCTACTTGATGGCACCGCGCCCGGCGCGCTTGCCACACCCGAAACCGACGACTATCAAACCCAAGGACTCTCGTTATGAATGAGGGACGACCGGGGGGCAGGTCAGGCCAGTTCTGGGGCGTCATGCGCAAGGCCCCAAAGGGCGGCAACCTGCATCCACTTGAGGAAAGCACCAACCGCATCATCGCCAAGGTAAGGGCCAGGGTCGAGCATCCCTTCCGTGTCATCAAATGCCAGTTTGGCCATGTGAAGACTCGCTACCGCGGCCTCGCCAAGAACCGGGCCCAGCTCTTCACGCTGTTTGCGCTCGGCAACCTCTTCCTCGTGCGACGAAAGCTGATGGCATGAGGACGAGTCCGCCCGGAAACGGGTGTCAGGCCGCAAGAGCGGCATTGAGAGCATGACTTAGACCGCTTTCGCCTCCAAAAGGCCCCCCCAAAAGCGCTCAGGCGGCAGCCTCAGCGCAGCTGGGAACGTTGAGCAGACGTTCCTTAGGGATTTCTCCGAGAAACAATTTTGCAACACGTTCAGTGGGCTCGGCAGATCAAAGAAATGAGCAGGCAAACGCAGATCAGATTTTGCTGTATTGATTGATTTGAAAGCGGACCATCAAAAACGCGCGGATGCAAATGTTGCTTCCACGGTGGCGGGCCGTGGTTCGTAAAAACGCTATCATGCTTGTGGTCAGGACTGAAATTCATGCTTGGAAACGTCACGAAGTCCGACTGTGAAGCGGATTCGACTGAACGGAAAAGCAGGTCGTGGCTCTTATCCTGGATCAGGATTTCATTCGCATCATTGGTGCTGCTGTTCTGCGCATGTTTCGGAATCGCTCCTGCCGCTGCAACCCCTTTCACGATGACCGTTCCTGCCACGGGCGTTCAGTTGCCAGCCGAATATCCCCAAGCAGGGGGCGTCGCCCTGGTCATCACGGGCGTCAACGGCAACATCTATTACCAATTCTCCGATCCGGCCGGGGCATTCGTCGGTTATCAGAACACCGGGTCGCCGACGCAGTTCCGGGGCAATCCCTTCACGATCAACAACCCCATCACCCTGGACTGCGGCTTCCGATCCTGCACCAACTATTTCGGTGGCGCGATCGCGCGTGTCGATATCCGGTTCTCTGCCTATGATGGCGACACGCAGGTCGGCGGATTTGACCAGAACGACATCACGCTGCGGCTCAACGGGTTTGACGTCGGCAACTGGTCGGGCCGGACCACTGACAACACGAACGATGCTGGCACTGTCAGCTACGGTCTGGGAACGGGTTTCGGCAACAACACCTTTGACACAGGTTGGTTTTCCTCGACCAACACTGCGTTGCTGGCCAACATCCTTCAAACCAATCAGACTGCAAGCCAGGTCTTTGACCGGGACCCCAACGACAACTACTGGGACTTCCGGCGCGGGTCCTCGCTGCCGCGTGACGACCTGCGCACCATCGCGCCGGGGTACGAGTTCGACAAGTCGCTGGTCGGCAGCATCGCCGCCTACACGCAGGTCGGTGACGTCTTCAACTACATCTACACGGTGCGCAACATCGGATCGGTGGATATCGACAACATCACAGTGGTGGATGACCGCATTCCGAACGTCGCCTGTCCGGCACCGCCGAACAATTCCCTTGCACGGACACGCAGCGGGGATGGGCAACCGAAGGAGCTGACCTGCACCGGCAGTTACCGGATCACGCAGGCGGATATCGATTCCGGAACGGTCACCAATATCGCAAGGGCCAACGGCACACCGGAGTATGGTCAGCTTGGCACCGTGAGCGACACCGTGACCGTCACCGGGCCCACCGCGAACAATGCGATCACGCTGACCAAAAGCGGTGCGCCCAACCCGTTCGGCGCGGCGGGCAGCACCGTCGCCTATACTCTGACGTCCACCAACACCGGCAACACGACCCTGCGCAACGTCGTGATTTCCGATCCGCGGATTCCGGGTCAGACGTGCAGCTTCGCCACGCTCTTGCCGCTGTCTGCGGACAATGCGACGAACACCGCCAGCTGCACGCTGAATTACACCGTGACGCAGTCGGATGTGGATGCCTTTGCCATCAATGGCACGCGACTGGCCAATACCGCGACCGTTCGCGCGACAACGCCGCGCGGCGCGCAGGTGACCAACACAGGACAGTCGAGCCTGCCGGGACCGGCCGCCATCGTGACGCTGACATTGGACAAGACGGCCTTGCAGGCGAATTACGATGCGGTGGGGGATGTCATCGATTTCCGCTTTGCGGTCCGCAACACCGGCAACGTGACATGGCCCGCGGCCCCGGCGATCAGCGATCCAAAGGCAGGCACGCCGACCTGTCCCGCAGGGGCCGTGGCACCGGGTCAGACGATCACATGCAGCAGGCCTTACACCATCACGCAGGCGGATCTTGATGCAGGCTCGCTGTTGAACACGGCGACGGCCAGCATCACTGTGGCTGGCGTGACCGGGCAGGCGACAGACGACGTGACACTGCCTGCCCAGACCACACGCAGCCTGACCATGACCAAGCGGCTGGCAAGCGGGCCCAATCCCTTTACCGCTGTGGGCCAGTCGTTGACCTACGACTTCGTGCTGCGCAACACCGGCAACGTGACCCTGAGCGCGCCTGTCGTGGCGGACAACACCGTCGGCGCGACAAGCACGGCGGTGCCCGTGACCTGTCCCGTATCCACCATCGCGCCCGGCACCGCCATTACATGCACCTCGGCTCCTTATTCCGTCACCCAGGCGGATCTGAACGCGGGCGTCGTGACCAACACAGCGACGGCCTCGGCCACGGCTCCGAACGGCGGTGGGACGATAACCTCCGCGCCGCGCACGGTTTCAGTCAACGGCACGCGCACGCCGGCGCTGTCGCTCAGCAAGACGGCGACGCCGACTGCATTTGCCAACGCGGGTGAGACGATCACCTATGCCTTCAGCGTGACCAACAGCGGTAACGTCGCGATCCCCGGCCCGATCCGTGTGACCGATCCCTTGCTGGGTGCGCCTTTCGACTGTGCTACCGGGACGCTGAACGTCGGTGCTGCGATCTCGTGCAGCCGGCCTTACACGACCACCACCGCCGACGTGACCGCGGGCGAAATTCGAAATACGGCCTTTGCGACGGGGGCAGATGGCACGCGGTCCAACGACAGCAACGCCGTTGCCGCACGAAACACGATCTACGATCTCGGCCTCGCGAAGACGGCGGTAACGCCTTCCTTCGACAGCCTGGGTGATCAGGTGAGCTTTACGATCATACTGACAAACAACAGCGGGGGTGCGATCGGGACCGACTTTGGCGACACTTTCGACATCCAGGACCCCGGAACCACCTTCAGTCCGGCCTGCGTCCCTCCTGTGAACCTCGCAGTAGGGGACTCCGTCACCTGTACCGCAGTTCGGACCATCACGCAGGCCGACATCGATGCGGGGCAATACGAAAACACGGCAACCGTCACGGTCGTTTACAACGTCGGCAGCGGGATCACGCAGGTCGTCCCACCCGCGACTGCGACCGTTCCGGCCAACGTCACGCCCAGCTTCACGATTGGAAAGGTGTCGGATGGACCTTTCCAGCTTCTCGGCGACACGGTCAACTACACTTTCACGATCACCAACACGTCCGCGCAAACCCTGACATCGGTCGTATTAAGCGATCCGCTGATAGATCAGCCAAACCCGGCGATCAGCTGCATCGGTTCGGCCACGCCGAACACGGCCGGGCCGGTTCCACCCGCGTCGCAGGCGCCGAACAATGTCGTGACATGCACCGGCAGTTATCAGGTCACGCAGGCAGATCTGGACGCCGGACAGATCGACAACACCGTGACCGCAACAGCCACTACGCCGACCGGCGTCACGCTGAGCGATACGGCAGACGCCACGACCCCCATCGACCCGACCTTTGCCACGCGGACGCTAAGCCTGGCCAAATCCGTGGTTGTCACGGAAACCGGCGATGCGACGTTCACGGCACCGGGACAGACGGCCACCTATAGCTTTGCCGTTCAGAACACCGGCAACCTGACGCTGAATAACGTGACCGTCACGGACGCTGCGCTGGACTATACCTGCGTTATTCCAACAATCGCCCCGACCGCGACAGATCCGTCCTGTACGGTGACACGCCTGACGACGCAGGCCGATTTCGATGCCGGAAGCTACGTCAACACCGCGATCGCCACTGCGGCGGGGGTCACACCTGACGCGAACGATACGTCTGATGCAACAATTACGGCTGTTGGGTCTGACCGTGTCGCCAGCTTCGTCTTTGACAAGACGGCGCCCGCGACGTTCACGGCCATCGGCGATGCGGTCGATTTCGTCCTGAGCCTGCGCAACACAGGCGGCGTAACCCTGACCGGACTGACGATCACCGACACCTTCTTCAATCCTGATCTGGTCTGCAACATCGCCGATCTGGCACCCGGTGCAACCGATACCACCTGCCGCGGCAGTTACGAGATCACGCAGGCCGACATTGACGTGGGCCAAATCGAGAATGCGGCGACCTTTACCGGCACCGGTCTTGACGGTGCCCCGATCAACGGTGCTGATACGGTGATCGTGACCGGCCCGGCTCAGTCCCCCGCATTGGCCGTGACCAAGGTCGCTGATGCGCCTGCGGGAACCTTCGCGAACCTTC
This sequence comes from Loktanella sp. M215, assembly GCF_021735925.1. NCBI lineage: Bacteria > Pseudomonadati > Pseudomonadota > Alphaproteobacteria > Rhodobacterales > Roseobacteraceae > Loktanella > Loktanella sp. M215. The sequence continues at coordinate 118,464 of NZ_WMEA01000007.1, read as the reverse complement.
CGGCGACAAAAACCTACACCTTCACGGCCCGCAACACCGGCAACGTTACGCTGACCAACCTTGCGATCAATGATCCGCTGACCGGCTTTACCTGCGCCCTTGCGGATCTTGCGCCGGGTGAAGAGGCCCTGACCTGCGGCGACGGCAGCCCGCTGTCGGATACCTACACCGTCACCCAGGCCGATATCGACCGGGGCGAGATCGAGAACACGGTGACCGTCGCGGGCGATACCACGCGCGGCACACCCGCGACGCAGACCGCCACGCTGTCGGTCAAGGGCCCGGACCAGTTGCCGGCCCTCGAACTGGTCAAATCGGTGACGTCTGGTGCGCCTTTCGACGCGGTCGGGGATACGATCACCTACGACTACGTCGTCACGAACCGTGGCAACACGACCTTGACGTCACCCATCAGAGTCGCGGACGACCGCACGACGGTGACTTGTCCCGCGCTGGCCGTGGGTGGGCTTAGCCCCGGTGCGGCGCTGACATGCATTGCGACGTACCCTGTCACGCAGGCCGATCTTGACGCAGGCGATGTGACGAACACCGCCACGGCCCGCGTGTCGCAGCGGGTGCAGGCCTCGGCCACCTATCCCGACGGGCTCGCTGTCGTGACGTCCGCACCCGACAGCGTGACCGTTGACGCCGATCAGCAACCTGCCCTGACCATCACCAAGCGCATCCGTCCCGGCACAGCCGCGACATTCGACGCGCCGGGCGACCTGTCGAATTCAGGCAACCCCAACAACCTTGTTTTCGAATTTATCGTCCGCAACGCCGGTAACGTCACGACCACCGACCCCATCACCGTATCGGACCCGCTGATCCAACCTGCGCCGCTGACCTGCACGACGGCACCGCTCGCGCCACGTGCACAGGTGATCTGCGCGCTGCCCTATGCACCGACCCAAGTGGATGTGGATGCAGGGCGTTTTGCCAATACCGCAACTGCGTCTACTCAGTTCGGCGGCAACACAGTGACCACAGCCGTGCCAGGCACTGCAACGGCGATCGGCGTGCGGCGCCCGAACCTGAGCGTTGCCAAATCCCTTGTCACCCTCGATGCATTCTCGCCCGGCCAGATCGCGACCTATCGCTATGACCTGATCAACGACGGCAATACCACGATTGCGGGACCGATCAATGTCAACGACGATAAGATTCCCGGCCCCATCAGCTGCGGGACGGCAAGCCTGGCACCCGGTGACACAGTTGCACTGCAACCTACACGATCGCAGTTCGCGACGTAGAGTTCGGCAGCGTCACGAACACGGCCAGCGGCACGAACGGCACCGTCACGTCGGACCCGACGTCGCTGACGATTCCGCCGGGGGCCGCGCCGACGTTGTCGATCAGCAAGACTCCGCAGGTTGCAAGTTTTTCCGCCGCGGGGGATGTCATTCCCTACACCTTCGTCGTGACCAACACCTCCTCCGGGACAGCACCGCCCGCCTTTATCGAGCCGGTCGTGGTTATCGACGACAAGATCACGACGCCGATTTCCTGCCCTGTGGTTGACGGGGCCAATCCTCTTGAACCTGGCGACGCGATCACCTGCACCGGCAGCTATACGGTCACGCAGGCCGACGTCGACGCGTTGCGTCCGGGTGCGACCGGCGGTTTCGTCATCAACAACGCCTTTGCGCGGTCATCCTTTGCGGGCGAAGACGTGGCATCGCCGGTCGTGCAGGCGCGTGTGGACGCCATCGCGAACCCCGCGCTGACGGTCGCCAAGTCGGCCGACAACCAGACCAGCCCCGGCCAGCCTGCTGCCGCCGGTGATGTGGTCCTGTTCACCATCGTCGCGCAGAACACCGGCACCCAGACCCTGCAGGGCGTCACGGTTAACGATCCTTTCGTCGGCGCGGTTACTTGCGATGCGACAGCACCCGTAACGCTGGCACCCCCCGCCGGGGCAACCCCCGGCGCGGCGCTGACCTGCACGGGCACCTACACCGTCACGCAATCCGACGTAGACGCCGGTGCCGCGATTGCCAACACCGCAACGGCGGAAGCGACGACGTTGCAGGGTGCCCCTGTGACCGGCAACGAGAGTGCGACCTATGCCGTCGCCGCGCCGACCCCGGCGATGACCGTCACCAAGACCCTGATTCCCACGGGCGGCCTGACGGACTTCAGCACCGTTGGTGAAACGCTCAGCTTCAGCATCGCCGTGGCGAACACCGGGAACATCACCCTGAACGGCATCTCCGTCACGGACAGCCTGGTGCCCGGGACCTGCGACATCGCGACTCTTGCGCCCGGTGCGACGGACACGACCTGCGTGTTCGACCTTGTCGTGACGCAGGCGGATATCGATCGCGGCGCGATCGACAACACGGCCACGGCGACGGCACAGCCCGCCAATCCTGGCGCGGCACCGCTGACCGAAACAGGGACCGAGTCGCTGACCGGCCCCGATCGTCAGCCGCAGATCGGGCTGGGAAAGACGGGTTCCGGCCCACTGACCGCTGGCGACGGATCACCGACCTTCAACCTTGCCGGCCAGACCCTGACCTACGTTTATACCGTCGCCAATATCGGCAACGTCACACTGAACAGCCTGCCTGCGATCACCGACGACCGGATCACCAATGTCACGTGTGATCCGCTGCCCGCAGGGGGACTCTTGCCGTCGCAGACGCTCGCATGTCGCGGCACCGACGTTGTCGACCAGAACGATGTGAACGCAGGTTTCGTTACCAACAATGCCACGGTGACGGCGGCAAATGACTATGGCGGCGCGCCACTGACCGCCGCCGCGTCCGAGACGATCGACGCCACCGTCACCCCCGACGTCAGCATCAGCAAGGTACCATCCGTCACGAGCAACGTGACCGCAGGGACCGAGGTCACCTACACCTACACCGTGCAGAACCCCGGCAACGTCACGTTGACGGACATCACGCTCGTCGATTTTCACAACAGCGCCTCGGGTCTGCGGCAGTTGCCCATTTCGGACGGTGGCGTGATCGCGCGGCTGGAACCTGGCGAGGAAGCGGTTCTGACCGCAACCTACATTGTGACCCAAGCCGACATTGATTCCGGCAATGCCGTGCGGAACAGCGTCAGTCTGACGTCCTCCCTGACGGGCGGTGGTGCAGGTCCGACGGATATTGCGCGTGCCCGTGTCAATCTGGCGCCACCCGCGCCGGCGATGACGGCGATCAAGACTGTGCCGTCGCTTCCGGCGAGCTTCGCGGCGGGAACGGATATCGTGTTTCAGGTGGCGCTCACCAACACCGGCAACGTCACCCTGACCGAACCGGCCCTGTCCGACGCCGTGCGTCGTATCGGCGGCACCGATGTCGTGGGGACACCGACCGTGACGCTTGTCAGCGGTGACGACGGCGCGACCGGCGTGTTCGAGGTGGGCGAGGCGCGCATCTATACGGTGACCTACACGCTGACGCAGGCCGATATCGATGCGGGTGGCATCACCAACAGCGTGACGGCCACGGCGAACGATCCACTGAGCAATCCCGTGACGGAGGTGTCCGACAACGGGGCAGGGGACGGCGATGACCCGACCGTCGTGCCGGTGCAGGCCGCCGGCGCCATCGATGTGGTCAAGGTCATCCAGTCGCAACCCGCACCCGTAATCCCGGGAAGTGTCGTGACGTTCGAGATCCGCGTCGCGAACACCGGCAATGTTACCCTGACCGCGCCCGTCCTGACCGAGGATCTGCGTCGCGCCGACACGACCCCGATCACGCCGCAACCGCAGCCCGCCTTCGTGGCGGCCAGCGACACGAACGGCAACGGCGCCCTTGATCTGGCAGAGGTCTGGCGCTGGACGGTCAGCCATACCCTGACGCAGGACGACATCGACGCCGGAGGTCTGACCAACAGCGTGACCGCCGCGACGGCCGATCCATCTGGCAGCCCGATCAGCGACGTGTCGGATGACAACGACGATGCCGACGGCAACACAACCGACGATCCCACCGTATTTGCGGTAGCCCCGGCCCCGGCCCTCGATGTGACGAAGGTGATTACGCAGACGGGTTCTGCCGTCGGCGACACGGTGATCTTCAGCATCACCGCGGTGAACACCGGGAACGTGACATTGTCCGACCCGGTCCTGACGGACGGCTTCACCCGGTTCGACGGTTCCGCGATCACGGGGGCCACGCCGGTTCTGACCGGCGGCGGAGCTGCGGGCGATCCGCTTGCCCCGCACGACAGCCGGGTCTGGACACTGACCCATGTGCTGACACAGGCCGATGTGGACGCAGGCGGTCTGCGCAACACCGCGACGCTGACGGCCACAGCACCCGGCGGCGCGACCGTCACCGACGTGTCCGACGATGGCGACGACGGCGACGGCAACACGGTGGACGACACGACCGACCTGCCGATCGCGGGGAATGCGGGGCTCGAGATCGTGAAGGTCGTGACGACCGCCGGCCTCGTGGCAGGGGATCCCGTGGTCTTTACGCTGACGGCCAGCAACACGGGCACGCTGACCTTGTCGGACTTGACCCTGACCGACACCTTCACCCGCGCCGATGGTGCGGCGATTGAAGGCACCACGCCGGTGCCCGCAGACCCCGCGACGGTGAACGACCCACTGCTGCCAGCCCAGTCGCGCGTCTGGACCTTGACCCATACACTGACGCAGGCGGATATCGATGCAGGCGGATTGCGGAATACGGTGCTGGCCAGCAGCACCGCCCCCGGCGGGACCCCTGTCACCGACGTGTCGGACGATGGCGACGACGGCGACGGGAACACGACGAACGATCCCACCGAACTGTTGATCGCACCGGCACCGCTGCTGGATGTGACGAAAGTCGTGTTGCGCGGCGGCGCGGCCGTGGGCGACAGCGTGGAATTCACGATCACGGCGACCAACGTCGGCAACGTGACCCTGACCAATCCCGTGATAACCGACACACTGACGGACCTTAGCGGCAACGCCCGGACGACGGCGGCCCCGGTGTTTGTCGCCGGTGCGTCCCAGTCGGTCCTCGCTGTGGGTGCCAGCAACGCGTATACCCTTACCTATATCCTGACCCAGGCGGACTTGGATGCTGGCGGTCTGCGCAATACCGCCACGGTGTCGGCCACGGCACCGGCGGGCGGCACGGTCAGCGATGTCTCGGATGACGGTGACGATGCGGACGGCAACACGACAAACGATCCGACGGACCTGTCGGTCGCGGTCGTAGCATCGCTGTCTGCGGTCAAGGAAATCGTGGCTGGTCCCGTGACCTTGGGCGGGCGCGTCGTTTTCGACATCCGCGTCACGAACACGGGCAACGTCACCCTGCGGCAGGTCGCAATCGCAAGCGACACGCTGACCCGCGCCGATGGGACGGTGCTGACCCTGACCGATAGTCCAGTGCTGCGATCGACCAGCCAGGGATCACCGGCCGGGACGCTGGCCGTCGAAGAAACCGGCATCTGGCGCGCAAGTTACATCCTGACCCAGGCCGACATCGACGCCGGCGGCATTCGCAACATCGCGGTCGCGACGGGCACACCGGCGACGGGCAACCCCGTCACGGTACAGACCCGCGACACGGACGAGGCGGACGGCAACCCCGCCATCGACCCGACAGAGTTGGCGATCCCCATCAATCCCGCACTCTCGCTGGACAAGGTTCTTGTGTCGGGGGGGCCGACGTTCGGGGCGGTGGGCGACACGCTGTCGTTCCGGTTCGACGTGCGCAACACGGGCAACGTGACGCTGACGAATCCGGTCACGATCGACGATCCACTGATCACCGGCGGGGGCGGCACCGTGACCTGTCCGGCGGGCCCGCTGGCACCTGGCGCGCTGGTCAGCTGCACGGGCAGTTATGCGGTGACGCAGGCGGACATCGACGCGGGTGGCGTGACGAACACGGCGACGGCGGCGAGCGGTGCGACCACCAGTGCGCCCGACGCGGTGACGGTGCCGTCTCAGCGCGCACCGGCGCTGGAGACGGTGAAGACCGGCGTGTCGATCACGACCGGCGGCCAGACCTTCACCACGATCGAGCCGCAGAATTTCCAGATCGGTGCGGTCGTGGCCTATGACTACGTTGTCACGAACACCGGCAACACGACGATCACGGCACCGATCACGGTGGCGGACAACCTCAACCCGGTGTCGTGTCCGGCGACGCCCGGCGGTCTTGCGCCGTTGGCGGCGATCACCTGCACGGCGACCTACACGGTCAATGGCAACGACGTGGCGCTGGGATCGGTGACCAACGTGGCGCGCGCCAGCGACGGCACGACGACCAGCCCGTCGGCCAGCGAGACGGTGCCGCAGGGCGGCACGCCGGCGCTGGCGTTGGACAAGGCGCTGGTGACGGTTGCGAACGGTGACGGCAGCCCGCAGGCGGACCTGCTGTTCGACGCGGTTAGCGACGTGCTGACCTACCAGTTCACAGTGACGAACACGGGCAACGCGGCCTATGCGCGCGACGTGGTGGTGGACGACGCGCGGCTGTCGGGCCCGCTGGTCTGCTTCAATTCCCAAGGCAGCACGGTCAACCTCGCACCGACGGAGCAGGCCATCTGCAACGGAACCTATGTGGTGAAACAAGCCGACCTAGACGCGGGCAGCATTCTGAACGAGGCGGTGGCGAGCACGATCTTCGGGCCGGACGGCGACACGACGATTGTGTCCTCGACCCCTGCACAGGTGCTGTCGCCCGCAGCGACAGTGTCGGCCGTGTCCCTGGTCAAGACGGCGGCGGACCTGCCGGTGACGGCTGTGGGTCAGGTGCTGACCTATACGCTGACGATTCAGAACACGGGCAACCAGACGCTCCGCAATGTCACGGCGACGGATCCGCTGCTGCCGGTCCTGGTCTGCGACCAGGCGACGCTGGCCCCGCAAGGGGTTCTGGCCTGCGACGGGACCTACGTGGTGACGCAGACCGATGTGGATACAGGGACCCTTGTGAACACCGCCGACGTGACGGCGATCACGCCGCGGGGCGCGCAGGTTCAGGCGACCGACAGCCTGACGGTGGACATGCCGGCGGCATCCAACGACCTGCAGCTGGACAAGGTGGCCGACACCGCAGCCTTTGGTAATGTGGGCAGCGTCGTGACCTTCGACCTCATCGTGACGAACAACGGTAACCTGACGTTGCGCGACCTCGTTCTGACCGATCCGGCGATTGACGCCGCCTATGGCTGCACCGTCGCCAACCTCGCACCGGGTGCCTCTGACAGCAGTTGCGCGGTGTCGCGGACCGTGACGCAGGCCGACGTCGACACCGGCACGATCACCAACACCGCCTTCGTTGCGGGTCGGGACGCCCAGAACAATCCGGTCGCATCAGAGGGCACGGCCGTCGTGCCAAGCCAGCCGCGCGCTGGCGGTCTGGACGTCACAAAGGTGCTGACCCAGTCTGGTGCCAACGTCGGTGACACGGTGGTCTTCGAGATCACGGCCCTGAATAGCGGTGTCGTGACGCTGCGCGACCTCGCGATCGTGGACAGCTTCACCCGGCTCGACGGAACCGACGTGACGCAACAGAACCTCGTGCTTGTCGGACCGGGTGCTGCCGCCGATCCGTTGCCTCCGCAGCAGAGCCGTGTCTGGACGCTGACGCATGTGCTGACGCAGGTGGATGTGGACGCGGGCGGATTGCGCAACTCTGCCACGGTCAGCGGACTGGATCCGGCGAATGCGCCTGTCAGCGACATTTCGGACAACGGGAACGATGCCGACGGCAATACGGTCGACGATGCGACCGTGCTGCCGCTACTCGCAGGGCCAGCGATCGCGCTGGAAAAGCGTCTGACGACGTCTGGCGCGGTCGCGGGCGACACGGTGGTCTTTACCATCGTGGCGACCAACACGGGCAACGTCAGCCTGTCTGACCTGGCCCTGACGGATACGTTCACCCGCGTCGACGGCACAGCCATCACGGGGGCAGCCGTTCTGCCTGCCGATCCTGCGACAATGGACGATCCGCTGTTGCCGGGCGTGGCACGGGTCTGGACGCTAGAACATGAACTAACCCAGGCGGACATCGACGCGGGCGGCCTTGCCAACACGGCGATCGTCACGGCCAGCGACCCCACGGGCGGCCCGGTGACGGACGTGTCGGACAACGGGATCGATGACGACGGCAACACGGTGGACGACCCGACACTGCTGCCGATCGGCAGCGCCCCCGGGATCGAGGTGACCAAGACGGTGGCCACGCCCGGAACCGCCGTGGGCGACACGGTGGTCTACGAGATCGCGGTGCGTAACACGGGGAACGTGACGCTGACCGACATCGTCGTCACCGACACGATGACGGCGATGGATGGAACCCCGCGCGGGACCCGCGACGTCATCTTCCTGCGGGGGGCCGATGCCGCCACCCTGGGTGTCGGAGAGAGCAATATCTACGCAGTGAACTACGTCCTGACGCAAGCCGATTTCGACGCGGGTGGCCTGACGAACGTGGCCGAGGCCACGGCTGTGCTGACGGCGGGTGGCGTGCTGTCAGACACCTCAGACAACGGCGACGACGCGGACGGCAACACCGTCGACGATCCAACTGTGGTGGTGCTGGAAACCGACGCCTCTGTCGCGGTGACGAAGGAGGCCGGCATTCCCCGGCGGTTGGCTGCGGACCGTGTTGCTTATCCCTTCACGATCACGGTCGAGAACACCGGCAACGTGACGCAGACGGGGGTGCAGGTTGGCGACAACCTTGCCGCCTTTGCCGCGCCTGCGCGGGTCGTGTCGGTCAGCGTGCCGCAGGTGTCGGGATTCACCGGCCCCGGCGGTGCTGCGGGCGACTTCAACGGCTCCGGGCGGACCGGCACGCTGCGGGGCGACGTGTCGCTTGCGCCGGGCCAGACGGGTACGGTGCGGCTGACCGTCGTTCTTGATCCGACGCAGGGTTTCCCGGCGCAGGACAACGTGGCGGCGGTGACCTCTGACCAGATCATCGATCCGGCGACGGGCGCGGTCACGGTGCCTGCCTTGGCCCCCGCCAACGTGCGGGTGGTCAAGGTAGCCGACAGTCAGACGGCGCTGCTGGGCGGAGCGGTCGGCTATACCCTGACCTTCGAGAACCTGAATAACGTTTTCGAATCCGGCCTGACGTTCGTGGACGCGCTGCCGGACGGGCTGAGCTTCACGCCCGGAACGGCGCGTTACGACGGCGCGGACACGCCGCAGCCGAACGTGGCAGGTCGTCGCCTGGAATGGCGCGACATCACGCTGGCGCCGCGTCAGAAGGTGACGGTCACGCTGCAGGCGCGGGTGACCGGCGGCGACGGCGACCTGACCAACACGGCCTATGTCCTGGATCCCGGACAGAGTGTGATCTCGAACCGGGCCGAGGCGACGGTGTCGCGACGCCCCGAAGCAGTGTTCGATTGCGGCGACGTGATCGGCAAGGTCTTCGATGACCGCAACCTGAATGGCTATCAGGATGGCGTGGCCCCGGTGGACCGCAGCGCGATCACCGACCAGACCTACGTGGAGGACAAGTTCCGCACACCGACGGCACAGCTGCCGGACGGGGAGCCGGGTTTGGCTGGGGTGCGCCTGGCGACCGTCAGCGGCACTATCATCACGACGGATGCCTACGGCCGCTTCAGCGTGCCCTGCGCGGAACTGCCGGCCGACATCGGGTCGAACTTCACGCTGAAGCTGGACACGCGGACCCTACCCACGGGCTATAGCGTCACGACCGAGAACCCGCGCACAGTGCGCCTGACGCCGGGCACCGTGACCAAGCTGAACTTCGGCGCGGCCATCGCCAATGTGGTCGACATCGACCTGACGGCGGCGGCTTTCGCGGGGACGACGGCGGAACCGGTTCCGGCGCTGCCGGCGGGAATCGACGCGCTGCTGGCGCAGATCCGTGACAAGCCCTCGATGATCAGGCTGAGCTACTACACGCAGGGCGAGGGGCAGGCGCTGGCCCGCTCCCGTCTGGATGCCGTCGAGGACCTGATCCGGTCGCGCTGGCGCAGGGACGCACCGTACCGCCTGCAGATCGACCGAACGATCCAGGCACTGCAATAGGATGGAAACGAACATGCGACAGTCCAATCGTGGCATTTCCGTCCTGAAGGCCTTGCTGGCGGCCACGGCCCTGTCGGGGGCCGGCGGCACGGCGTTGGCGCAGTCCGATGCTGGCTTTGCGATCTCGCTGAACGGGGCGCCTGTGGCGGGCGACAAAGCCGTGGCCCAGCAGGTGCGCAAGGTCGATGTGGCCTTGGCCGCGGCCGACATCCGCGTCACATTCGACGGGCTCGGGGCTGAACCGCGCCTCGATCTTGAACAGTCGCCGGGCGCGGCCGAGGGATCGGTCGTCCTGCAATCGGCGCTGAACTACCCGGCCTACGTCAACCGGGGCGAGATGCGGATCATCGACCCTGCCGCCCTCGGCGGGCCGCGGGTGGTTTCGGTGGTGCCGGTCGATCCGAACGGCACCGTGACCGTCGATCTGCCGCAGGATGGCGACCTGATGGTCGTCCACAGGGTTTACGATGCCGCCGGTCGCTACGACGAGACCGCGGCCCAGGCCCTTGGCGCGGCCTTGCCGATGGGCAGCGTCTCGGGCGTCGAGGAAGGCCGCGATACCGTGCGCCGGCGGGGCATTCCGGTCTTTGGCGGGGCGGTTACCGTCTCGGGAGCGAATGTCGTGCCGGGGGCACGGGTGCAGGCGCTGGGTGAGACCCTGCGCCCCGATCCCGCGGGCCGCTTCGTGATTCAGCGGATCCTGCCGCAGGGCACCTATGCGGTCGACGTGCGCGTGGCGGGGCCGGGGCAGGCCACCGGCCTCGTGCGCGATGTGACCATCCCCGCGGCCGACTGGTTCGCAGTCGGAACGGCGGACCTGACCTTCGGCCTGCGCACGGACGGGCGCGACGACAGCTCTGACACCTATGCCACCGGGCGCATCGCGGGTTTCGTGAACGGGCGCACCGCCACTGGCTACGAGGTCACGGCCTCGGTCGACAGCGGCGAGGGGCCACTCCGCGACCTGATCGGCGACCTTGACGAGAAGGATCCGCGCCAGCTGCTGCTGCGCGTCGATCCGGACGACTATTATCCGACATTCGGCGACGACTCCAAGATCGTCGACCTGACGCCCACCTCTGGCAAGATTTATGTGCGCATCGCGCGCGAAGGGAACTTCGTCCAGTTCGGCGACTTCGTGGCGTCGCTGGGCGACAATGCCTTCGTGCGCAACGATCGCACGCTCTACGGCGCGCAGGCGCATGTGGAATCGCGCGTCCAGACGACCTATGGCACGCCGATCCGGCAAGCGACCGTGCATGCCGCACAGCCCGACCGGATTCCGCAGCGCGAGGCCTTCGTCGGCACCGGCGGGTCGGTCTACTTCCTGCGCCAGCAGGACATCGCCCGCGGCACCGAGCAGATCTTCGTGCAGGTCCGCGATCCGCAGTCTGACCGCATTATCGACAGCCAGGCGCTGGTGCCCGGCGTCGACTACCAGATCAACTATATCCAGGGGATCGTCACCTTGTCGCGGCCGCTGTTCGGTACCACCGGCGACGGCCTGATCTCCTCCACCGGGGCGCGGCGCGACGACGTGGTCCTTGTCGCGCAGTACGAATACACCCCCGTCGCGGGCGACGTGGGCGGCTATGCCACCGGCGGCCGGGTCGAAGGCTGGGTCACGCCGCAGCTGCGCCTTGGCGTCGCGGCTACCCGTGACGACACTGGCCTGCGCGATCACCAGCTGGTCGGCGGCGACATCCTGTTCGCCCCGACAGAGCGCACCTACCTGCGCATCGATGCCGCCCGCAGCGAGGGCCGCGGCATCGACACTCTGCTGTCCTACAACGGCGGCCTCGACAGCCAGACCCAGGACGCCGCTAGCGGGCAGGGCCAGTCCCTGCGCGTTGAGGGGCGCGCCGATCTGGCCGACCTGGGCCTTGGGCGCGACGGCGTCGTCGGCGGCTACGCCGAACATCGCGACGCAGGCTTCTCCTCGCTCGACACGCAGGTCACCGCGACGACGGGGGACGAGGAGCTGTGGGGCGTCTTCGCCGAGGTGAGCCTGTCCGAGACGACTACGCTGAAGCTGACCTACGACAGCTACACCAACGCGGCCGGCGACGAGGACTTGGAGGGCGAGGCGGAACTGGCCGGCCAGCTGACGGAGCGCCTTTCCTACACGCTGGCGGCCGCTCGCATCGACCGGGACGACGCCGACGAGACCGGCAATCGCACCGATGTCGCGGCCCGCCTGACCTACGCTTTGGACGACCAGTTGTCGGTCTACGTCTTCGGCCAGACGACGGTGAACCGCGACGGCCTTGACCGCGACGATCGCGTGGGGACTGGGCTGACCTACGACACGGGCACCGGCTGGGTGCTCGAGGGCGAGGTCTCGGACGGGAATCAGGGTCCCGGCGCGCGCGTGCTGGCGGTGCGCACCGATGCGGCGGGCGATACACAGTACATCGGCTACACCCTCGATCCCGGCAGGGACTTGAACGGCGTGGACCTGATCGGCCGCGACCGGGGCCGCGTCGTTGTGGGCGGCCGGCGGACCCTGTCCGAGACCGTCTCGGTCTTCGGCGAGAACACCTACGACATGTTCGGCCAGCGCGACTCGCTGACATCGGCCTACGGCGTGACCTACCGCCCGAACGCGGCGTTGACGACGACCCTCGCCTATGAGCTGGGGCAGGTGCAGGAGAGCGCGTCGGACGACTTCGACCGGCAGGCGATCTCGCTCGGGGTAGCCTACGCGACCGAGGACCTGACGGCCAAGGGACGGATCGAATACCGCACGGAAACCGGCACTCTGTCGGACGCGCCACTGGACAACGACACGGTGCTGGCCTCCGTCGACCTGGCCTACAAGATCGACGAGACCCAGCGCATCCTGTTCAGCGCCGACAGCCTGCGGTCGCGCAGCGACGAGACCGCGTTCCGCGACGGCGACTACACCGACGTCTCGCTGGGATATGCCCTGCGCCCGGTCGAGAACGACCGCTTTAACATGCTGGCGCGCTACCGTTACCTTGACGATCAGGTCGGCCAGCGGCTGGACGGCACGGACGATCTGGGTCCGGTTCAGCGCAGCCACGTGGTCAGCGTCGATGCGTCCTACGACCTGGATCGGTTCTGGACGCTGAACGGCAAGATCGGCTATCGCAGCGCTGAAACCGCTGCGGACCGCGACTCCACCTTTGCGCGCAACGACGCCGTTCTGGCGGTGGTTGGCGCCCGCTATCATCTAGCGAACGACTGGGACATGATGGCAGAGGTGCGCCACTTGGCGTTGACCACGGCTGATGTCACCGAGACGGGTGCTTTGGTCGCCGCGTTCAAACAGATCAACGCCAATCTGCAAGTCGGGGCGGGCTATAACTTTAGCCGGTTCTCCGACGACCTGACGGACCTCACATTTGACAACCAGGGACTGTTCCTGAACATCGTGGCGAAATACTGATAGCCGCCCCATGTCCATCATCTGTCGCTTGCCTTGGTCAAAGTGCCGTTGCCAAACCAGTTGCAGCGATGCCTTTCCATTTGGTGCCGCGGTTCGCATTCATTGCGTCCAAATGGCCCACCTGTCCGATAACAGGGTATGCAGACGGTAAACCGTCTGCCCCTGGCTTGCGCACCGCGGCGGCCCTGAGGGTCCTTCTGAGTGCGTAGCGGCCGACGATAACGGCGCCTGAGGGCTTCTTGTCGTCCGGGGAGCTTTGGCAGGTTATACTGCTCTTACTTCAAAACCCGAAAGTTCTCGTTGGCTATGACGCGGAAGGGCATTGCCAAGTTGTTCAACCGGCATGATCGGGCTATTTCTACATCATGAAAGTCCTAACCAGTATGCTGCGCCTGAAGGGCTTTAGGTTCCCTCGGGAAATCATCGCCTACGCTGTTTGGGCTTGCCATCGCTTCGCAATGAGCACGGCCGACGTCGAAGACCTGCTGGCCGAGCGCGGTGTGATTGTCAGCCGGGAAGCGATCCGGTTGTGGGTCAATCGCTTTGGTCCACATTTCGTAAATTGCGTCCGGCGCAATCGTCCTCGCTCCAACGACAAATGGCATCTGGCTGAGGCCGTTATCTCGATTCGAGGGAAGAAACATTGGCTGTGGCGTGCCATCGACGCGGAAGGGGACGTCCTCGACATTCTCGTGCAATCGCGACGAAACGCTATCCTCCAAATTATCGACGAAAGCTAATGCAACCTTCCGGCACAGCGCTGACCAAGCGAAAGACAGCAGAAAGACAGCAGAAAGACAAGGTATGTCAACATTGCTGACATAACGTATAAGTGAAATTATGTAATATTCTTTCACACTGTGTAGCAAATTGCGGCTGATCTTCATGCCTATATCGTTCGGGTTGAACGGACTAAATTTTATTCAAAGCTGCCGCTTCTCAGGATCCAACTTACCGCAGGAGATATGGGCAAAGGTTGGTGACGCCTAATCATGCGGCGGTCTGAAGGTGGCTGCGACCGTCGCGGAACTCTGTGAGCTGCTGCCGGTTTCGTGGACACCGGGTTAGGTTTGCATAGCTCGGTCCTCGAACGCCATAGGGCTGAGATAGCCCAGCTTCGAATGCCGTCGCCTCGGATTGTAAAAGCGCTCGATGTAGTCGAACACGTCGGCGCGTGCCGCGTCACGGGTGCGGTAGACCTTGCGGGCTGTCCGTTCGATCTTCAGCGACGAGAAGAAGCTCTCCATTGCTGAGTTGTCCCACACATTGCCCGCACGGCTCACCCGGCAAATGATGCCGTTGTCCAGCAGCAGGCGCTGAAACTGCTCACTGGTATATTGCGATCCTTGGTCTGAGTGATGGAGCAGCGCGTCAGCCTTTCCGCGCCGCCAGACGGCCATCCGCTGCCCGGCAGTGGTTTGCAGGTCATTCCGGTGGAATGACTGGCAAACCATGAGAGGGATCAGCGCATCCATGACCAGTGAAGCATCCCGTTCCGCCTTCATGGACCAGCCGACGGTGAGCCATTGATGCGCCATTGGTTCAAGCACAATGGCGAACCCTGGAGAACAGGTCCAGCACGACCGCCACGTAGAGCCAGCCCTCTGCGGTCCAGATGTAGGTGAAGTCGGCAAGCCACTTCTGGTTCGGCCGGTCTGCTGTGAAGTCGCGGTCAAGGATGTTGTCGGCGATGACCGACCGCTCGCCGTCATCCTTCGGGTTCCCGCGGCGTTTGGGCCGCGCTCTCATTGCATTTAGCCGCATCAAGCGTTCGATCCGGTGCAGTCCACATGCGAGACCTTCTTCCAGAACGTCACGCCAGACCCGGCGGGCGCCATAGGTGCGATCGCTGGCCTTGAAGCTCTTGTCGATCGACTGGACGAGCTTTGCATCCTGAGCCGCGCGTTCGCTTATCGGCCTTCTGAGCCAGGCATGAAAGCCGGATCGGGAGACGCCCAGCACCGCGCACATCCAGCTGACCGGCCAAATGTGCCGATGCTTTGCCACGTAAGCGAACGTCATGTCGCTTCCCGCGCGAAGTAAGCTGCCGCCTTTTTTAGGATGTCACGCTCCGCCTTGAGCTTGGCGACCTCTTTCTTCAGGGTCGCAATCTCGGCCAATTCTGCGCGTTGCAAGCCATTGCCGGGAAACGCCGCAACAGGCGCTCCCATCAATTCCCGCATCCAGCGACGCAGCACGCTCTCCGCAAGATCCAGGTCCCGGCACGCCTGAGCGACCGCAACGCCTCGCTCGGTCACCAGCCTTACCGCCTCGATCTTGAACTCGCGGCTAAACTTCCGTCTCGTCATATCCACTCTCCAGTTCAATGGTCACGATCTTATCTTCGTGTCCACAAAACCGGCAGCAGCTCACTGAGGTCAGCTACATCCTGGCTCAGCGCAATGGCAACGAATGCAGTTCTGGCAAGCCTGATCGGTGTGGCCGTCTGGATGGCCGGAATTGTCCCGGTGCTGGTGACGGTTCTGCCGACAGCGCTGGTCGCGGCCTCCGCCGGCGTGTGGCTGTTCTTTGTTCAGCACCAGTTCGAAGAGACATCCTGGGACCGGGCGTCTGATTGGGAACTGCACGATGCTGCCTTGGAGGGCAGTTCACATTACGTCCTTCCGCCAATCCTGCGGTGGTTGACGGGCAATATCGGAATTCACCATGTTCATCACCTCTATAGCCGGATACCGTTCTACCGCTTGTCAGAGGTGCTGCGTGACCATCCCGTGCTCGCAAGCGCCCAACGCCTGACAATGCGTCAAAGTTTTGACTGTACGCGACGACATCTCTGGGACGAGAACAGCCGCAAGCTCATTTCCTTCGCCGAGGCACGACGCGTATGAGGCCCTGCTACCCTCACCCTTGGATCAATCGCATCATCGCGGGCGGCAATTCGGTGCCGCGGCCATGACGTGAAACGGGTTCAAAGCGAGGTCGCTCCGGCCTGCATGGCGCACCAGTCGGGGTTGAGACGGCCTGGCCCGTAAAGAATTGACATGCTCGGCGTCAGGAGGCGTTCGAAAGTCATCAGGCCCCCCGCTTCAGAACCTCTGTCGAGCGAGCAGGTCCTGAAGCACGTCCCGATCAAAACTCAGAGAAGTGCTCTGCTCGCTGGCGATAAGCACCTGTTCATTTAACGTCATTATGGCTTCACGTGCTGCGGGCGGGAATGACTGGCTCAACTTGTCCATCGTGTTGACCAGCCGCTTCACCACATTGACGTCGGACATCGCGTAGCGTGCGATTGCCGAGAAGGCATTACATGCCAGATCAGCGATGACGATGACTTCAGTCAGGAAACGCAACTGTCCTTTATCGTCGTAGCGGTCTGGCGATGGGATATCCCGGCCAGACAATCGGCCGAACACTTCTCCAAGTCGGTCAATGCAGTAGAGTGCTGTCGTGGGGTCATTTATGCCGGGCGACAAGGATCGCTGGGCCAGTTCGACAATACGCCGGATCGCAAACTCGAGGTCCTGATGGACTGATCGATCCCGCCCGATGACAATTGCGCCACCCAGGCTGTCGGCGATCCCGTCCGACACCCGATCACGCGGATAGGCTGTGATCATGCAACCGTCTTTGGCCACAAAACGACCTGGCGGGGTCTCGATCCGCAAGACAAGTTCATGTTTCTTGGCAATCCGCATGAGCGCGTCCATGCTGACATTCTGCACATACCCGCTCCCATCGGCACGGACCTGTCTGGACCCCGCATCAAAGTCGTTTGGCAGCCGTTGCGCCGCAGGCTTGTCCTTGTCGCGCGCCGGGCAGTGCCCAAGCCGTTCCGGAAAGAGCCGGTCAACGGCAATACACCCGTCGTCGGCCAGTTGAGCGAGCAACGTTTCGATGCGGATTGAGGTGGCGATATGATGGATGAAGTAGATAAGCACCGCGACACCAACCGCCGCGAGAACGACCGCAAATGCCGCAGTCAGGTGCGGCACGAAACTGGAGTCAGCCGTTCCCCGCACCGCACGCAGTACGACCAGACAATAGAGGAACGTCGCCACAAAAGTGCCCAGCACGATCTGGTTGCTGCGGTCGCGCATGAAGTTTTCCAGAACCCGCGGCCCGAACTGGGAGGACGCAAGCTGCAACGACAGCATGGTAATGGAAAAGATCAGGCTGGCCACCATGTCAACGATGCGCAGCCAATCGACGAGACTAACCCGTTGACCGACGCTGGACGGTGCATCGCCCTGACATTCCGACCCGCCTTATGCTGCGGTTTTCGGTTCATCCGCAATTGCGGCATCGGCCTGCGTCAAACCCCAGAAATTCGCGATGTGGCGGGTCGAAGAGATGCCGACTTCCAGCATGTAATCGCCTGCTTCTCCGAGGCCTTTGTCGCCTTCTGCGCCAATCGGTGTGCCGTGGCCCATGGCCTCGATGATATATTCTTCGATCATCACGCGCCCGTCCGCGGCGCACCAGACTTTGCGGGGAAAACCATCGACCGTCTCCACCCGTGTAGGTTCGCCTTCGACATCGTGGATCTTCTGCCATTGCGCAACGATGGACCCGGCGTTCGAACTGGCGACAGTCGTATCGCTGCCGCCTTGCCAGACCGAGATCGTGGGCCAGGGTCCGTCGAAGTCCGACGCGTCTTGGACAAGCGCGTCGAGGCGATTGTCCGACGGGCTTCCAATGCCATTCATGCGCATAACCGCCTCGATCATGTTGCTCGCGCTTCCGTAAGCCAGCCCGGCGATGATCGCCCCACCGGCAAAGACCTCTGGATAGGTCGCAAGCATAACGGATGTCATGGCACCGCCAGAGGACATGCCGGTGATGAAAACGCGCGACGGGTCGATGGCATGATCGTCGACGACCTGTTTGATCATCTGACGAATGGACAGCGGCTCTCCTTCCCCACGCTGGCTGTCGCCGGTCTTGAACCAGTTGAAGCTGCCGATCATGTTGTTGATCAGTCGCTGCCCCGGAAACAGGAGCGCGATCCCGCATTCATCGGCGAGCATCGACCAGCCTGATCCGAGATCGTAGTCAGCTGGTGACTGGGTGCTGCCATGCAGCACGACGACAAGCGGGCCGTTTTTGGGGAAGTTCTTTGGAACATAGATGTCGGCGCTCAACGACCCGGGGTCGGTCCCGAAGTGTGGCAGCGCCGTGAGGCGATTATTCGTATCTGTGTACATGGTCATGGGATATCCTGCTGCGCGAGATTTCCTCCGGACTATGCCAATGATGGCAGCCCAGGCTGATTTCGATCAGTTTTGGATGGATTAATTTCGTCCACTTTTGCGACGTCATTTACTCAACCAGTGCCCGATGGCCGCAGAAAGGGCGACCTTCTGTGTCTTGAGCCAGACGGAGACAAAAATCATATGCGGTTCGAGGATACCGTCACCGCGCACGCCGCCATCGCAGCCGGCCGTGATGACATCGACAAGGTCTTTCACGATCGCGATATAGGAATGACGGGGTGTCGAACTCCACCAAGATGTTTTCTGACCAGATCGGCCTGGACTGCAGATTGCGGCATAAGATCCGGGACGCCGTCACATGAGCAGCGGACCGGTCTGATCCAGGTAGGCCGGATCGAATTCTGCCAGTTTCACCAACCCGTCGAGGTCCATGATTTCGACCCGACCCTCCCTCATCGTGACAAGACCGGCTTCTCTTAGTTTGCGCAGAGTCCGATTGACATGAACGGATGTCAGCCCCAACGTAAGCATCCGCCGAAGGCCGCCGCTGTGCCCTATCAGACGGGCTTCGGAACCGCTTTTGGTTTGCGTGGCTTTGGTGCCCATTTTTTGGCGAGGCGCTCAAAGTTGTCGAGGATGCGGCCGATCTCTGCCTCATCTGGGTCGAACTGTCCGCCATACCATTCCAGCATCCGGTCGTGTTCCTCGTGCTTGGGATCGGTCATTGCATCAAGGAATTCAGCATAACCGGGCACGCCACCGACATCTTCCGGGGGACAAGCACCGATAGCCCTGACAAGGCGCGGATATGCGGCGCCCGGGATGGCGTCATCGATCTTCTCGACCTTGACCACATGGTGCCAGTTGTCGCCGAAGTCATAGACGTAATGAATGGTTTTGGTGCCGACATCTTCGAGCACATCGAGCAAGCTTGTTTTGCTGGCGGGCAGCGGATCATCGTAGTCGTATTCAGGATCTGGCACGCCCCAGCCGACTCCGCCGGCCCGGAACTCATAGAGATGGCTGTCGGTCCATCCCATGGCGGCTTGGATCACATCATGTAGGCGGTTCAGCTTGATCTTGAGGGGCACATCGAAGCGCCGGAGCACCTGAGGTGCGACATCGGATAATGTGACCTTGAGGCGCGCGACCGGTATCATGCAGCAATCCTCCCCATTTGCGTTGCTGACTTCCAGTGCCATGGCAGCAGCTCTGGCAGCCGTGACACGGGCAAATCCGGCAGGCGCGCGAGCACATCGGCCATCCATGCCTGCGGATCGATATCATTCATCTTTGCCGTGACGATGAGGGTATACATGAAGGCCGCCCTGTCGCCACCGCGCTCTGACCCTGCAAAAAGCCATGACTTTCTGCCCAATGCGATACCGCGCAGAGCGCGTTCGGCGGCATTGTTCGTCAGGCAGAGGCGCCCGTCATCAAGGAATGCGGTGAAGGCCTCCCAGCGACCTGTCCCGTCGAGCATGTAATTGATCGCCTTGGCGACAGGGTTGTGCTTTGACATCCGCGCCCGCTCGGCCAGCATCCAGTCATAAAGATCCTTGACCAGCGGCGCGACCCGCTGGCGCCGGACTTCATGACGCGCTGCAGCTGACAGGCCGGTGATCTCGCGCTCGACAGCGAAGATGGCATCGATCCGGGTCACAGCGTCCAGCGCGATGGGCGAGATTTCTTCTGCCACCTTTTTGCCCTTACGGGCGATGGACTTGATGTCGGCCAGCTCGAATAACTTGCGTCTGGCATGGCTCCAACACAGCGCAGAGCGCACCGGGCCCGGACTACGATCTGCCAGATACAGGTCATTGTAGCCGCCATAGACGTCCGATTGCAGCACACCATGCCACCCGGCCAAATGCCGTGTCGGGTGTTCCTTGCGACGATCTGTTGAGAAGTGGAAGAGCGCGGCAGGCGGCGCACCCCCATCCCATGGTCGGTCATCGCGCACATAGGTCCAGAGCCGCGCAGTCTTGGTGCCGCCGCGCGCCAGAAGCGGCACGGTCGTGTCGTCACCATGCAAACGGCCACCGTCCAGCACGTGGCGCGCGATCAGCGCATGAATGGGGGCCAGTGCTATACAGGCATGACCGATCAGATCAGCCAGGGTAGACAGGCTGAGATCGACACCTTCCCGCGCAATCCGATCGGATTGGCGGTTCAGTGGTTGGTGCTGTCCATACTTGTCGAAAGCAATCATGGCGATCAGCTGCGGCCCGGCCCAACCGCGCGGAATGGCGTGGAAAGGCGCTGGCGGCTGGCTGATCTTCTCGCATGACCGACAAGTGAACTTTTCGCGGACGGTCTGGATCACCTTCCACTGCCGCGGAATAACTTCCAGCGTGTCGGTAATGTCTTCACCCATCTTCACGATGCGGTCCGAGCCGCAGCAGGTGCAGTTGGTCGGCGCCTCAACCACCACACGCTCGCGCGGCAGATGCTCGGGAAAGGGTTTGCGCACCGGCTTGCGCCGCGTGAAGGCGCGCACGGTGCTGGCCTTGTCCTGCGCTGCGGCTTGTTCAGCCGCCAACGCATCCTCGGTGGCAGCTGCTTCCAATTCCTCAAGCTGCAATTCCAGCTGATCGATCAGCCGCGCGCGACGCTCGGAAGAGATGCCGTATTTATCGCGCCGCAACTTTGCGATCTCCAGCTTCAATTCCCGGATCATTGCTTGCGTGCAAGAGGCCAGGGCGCGGGCCTGTGCCAGTTCGACCTCCGCCGCGTGCGCGCGGGCTGTCTGCGCGGCAAGGGCGGCACTCAATCTGGCGATTTCGGAAGCGGCATCTGACATGGCAAATATTTACCACAGACAGCATGAAGCGCCAATAAAAACAGGCGTTTCACCGTAATTTACCCAGCCGTTTTGGGCCTCTGCGTCCAGCGTGGGTTTCTCCAGTCGATCCCTTCCAGAAGATAGCCGAGCTGGGCGGCGGATATCGAAACAGCCGTCCCATCCTGGCTGACCGGCCAGATGAACTTCCCCGCCTCAAGCCGCTTCAGATACAACGACATGCCGACACCGTCATGCCAGAGCAGTTTAACCAGATCGCCTTTTCGCCCCCGGAAGCAGAAGATCTCACCGGTATGCGGATCACGTCCAAGGCCCTGCTGGACCGACAACGCCAAGGTATTCATCCCGCGCCGCATGTCCGTCACGCCACCCGCGATCCACACGTTCGTGCCCGCCGGAAACGCGATCATCGCCCCACCGACAGACTGTTGAGCAAACGCGCTGCAGCCTCCATGTCAAAGTCGGACGGGATCGACACACGACAGCGCGCGCCAAAATCGACAGTCATCACAGGTGCCGGCGGAGCCGGCATATTATCAGGATCAGGCCCACCTGGAGCTTCGTCGATGTTAAAAACACGCAAAAACTTCGGGCCAGAACTCAGCAAACCATGCCGACAACGATAGCGCCAATCGTAAAGCTGGGACCGCGAAACGTCATGGCGCCGCGCGACCTCGGCCAAGGTCACGCCATTGACAAGGCTTTCCTCAACGATCCGGACCTTCTCGTCATCTGTCCAGCGGCGACGCCGCCCAGTATCAGAGACTGATAAAACTTGAATGCGGGGGGTGTTCTCGTGTGCGTCCATAAGAACACTCGATAAACAATCACACCCACAAGCAGCCAGACGGCCCCCGGCGAATGTTTACGCCCCAACGCATCTGCAAGGTGATATTGCGACAGCGGACAGGCGTACCCCGAACTGTCCGCCATGCCGACAAGCGTTAGTCGCGAAAAGAGCTCCAACAGGAAATGAGCGAGACGCTTGTCAGCGTCACGGCTGCCAAGCCGAACCAGATGTTCGACGACCATCGCTTCGTCACGCGAGGCGGCCCACAGTATGGCCGTGGCCAGTCTTGGGGTCTCGGAGAAGGCGTCGAGCAGATCGCCTTTGGGCACTTCGATGGCTTGGATGTCGACAATCGGCTCGAAGCTGTGGTCGGATGTGCGCAGCAGGATGCTGCGCAGCCCCAGGAAATCACCCGGTATCTGAAAATCGATGATCTGGCGTTTGCCGTGAGGTTGCAGCTTGTAGGAACACACCCAGCCCGCGGCCAGAACATAGGCGGACTGCTTGGTCTGCCCTTCGTGAACCAGATCGCGCCCGGCGAGGAAGGATCGACGCCTCTTGTGCAGTCGCGCGAGAACGGCAAGGTCACCATCAGACAAGGCAACGAATGCTGCCAGCTTTTTCGTGAGAGGACTGGTCTCGATGGCGTGCATGCATGTCTCCGGCCGTTACTATTACTAGGCCGAAAAATGGCCTTCCGCCCTAACATCGATCAGTCGGGCGGACATTCGTTCATGCCAGAGTATGGAAGTCGTTCAGGATGCTTCCTGTATCCCGAAGACCTCATGCACTGAAGGACGATCCCCAGATGAAAGACGAGCCCAAGGTCCTTGATCAGGAGAGATACTCCGGCATCGCGGCGCTTTCAATTTGCGAAGCCCTCATGCTGGCGTTGAATGATCACAATATTCTTCCGGAAAAGGAATTTGTGGGCATTCTGCAAGACGCCGCAAATGCCCATGACAATGCTGCCGGATTGGACAACGCCAAGGAAATGCACGAGCAGGTCGCTCTGATGATCAAGGGCATCATTGCCGGCGGTAACGCTGTGCGCAGACCGTGATGTGACGCGGGCTCGACTGGATTTTCAATCTTAGGGGTTTCGTTCAACGCGCCCTGTGCTGGCTTAGAAAGAGTACGGCATCGACAGTCCTGCCGCCCGAATTGCCCCATCAGTATCCACGACGGGAACCAGAGGGCCAGCGATATCAAGGTGACCCAGAACGTTGGCGAATCCGTCA
The DNA here is from genome assembly GCF_021735925.1 of Loktanella sp. M215. Lineage (NCBI taxonomy): Bacteria > Pseudomonadati > Pseudomonadota > Alphaproteobacteria > Rhodobacterales > Roseobacteraceae > Loktanella > Loktanella sp. M215. The sequence goes on along the minus strand of NZ_WMEA01000007.1, from coordinate 95,053 downwards.
TCGTGATCATTTCCAAAGACTAAGTATTCGCGGCCAGAACCGAGGTTGTCCTCGAAGACGGCATTGTTCTCACCAATTTGGGTTTAAGGACCCTTTGCGCGAAAGATGAAAGCAATGGACGACATTTCATCGGTAGCCCTGACGGCGATGGACCTGTCCGACATTGTTGCAACCTTCCGCGAGGGGCTTCTCGTTCTGACTGAAGACCTGACAATCGCATATGCCAGCGACAAATTTCTGACGATGTTTCAGGTCGACCGAATGGGGACGGTGGGGCGATCTCTTGCCGATATGGGTGACGGCCGATGGAACATCCCTGCCCTGCTGGAGCCGATAAGAGCCGTCGTTACACAGGACGTGACACTCGAAAATCTCGAAGTCGACCATCACTTCGAACTCATTGGACGCAAGGTGATGCGTCTGAATGTGCGCAAGACGGTCCGGGCAGGTGATAACGCGAGGCGAATCCTGCTGGCGATCGAAGACGTAACCGCGCGGCGCCTTTTGGAAACCGAGCGTGACAAGGCTCTGGCACAATCCACCCGACTCCTCGAAGAGCTGAACCACCGCGTGATGAATTCGATGTCGATGATCGGTTCTGTGATTTCAATGGAAGGCCGTGCACAGACCGACGTGGCGTGCCGGGCGGCGTTCACACGACTGCGAACCCGCATCGAGGCCATCGGAACTCTTTATCGTGTCCTGTCCCGGACAGGGGCCGTCGATTGCGTGGAGGCGGATGACTATCTGAATGCGATCATGCGCGATGCCGTCGCAGCCATGGAAGCATCGCCGGGAGCAATTTCGCTCGACCTGTCGGTCAGCGACATTCAGCTTTCGACACGGACAGCGGTGCCTCTGGGTTTGATCACCAACGAACTGGTCACGAACAGCCTGAAGTACGCCTACAATGGACGCGACACCGGCAAACTCGGGTTGGGTCTTGCCAAGACCCCTGATGGCATCGAAATCACGTTCTGGGATGATGGGTCCGGCATCGACAAGACTGCGCGTGTGGACTCGGGGCTGGGTCAGAAGCTGGTAGAAGCCTTTGTCCAGCAGTTGGGTGGCGTCTTGACCCAAACCAGCGACCAGCACGGTACCCGGCACAGCCTGGCGATCCCGAACGGCGAACTTTCCAGGATTTGAGTCGACCTGCCGCTGGTCAGACGCGTGGCCTTACCCAAACTGCCGAGAGATTTCGTGCAAGCTGGCTGTGATCTGACGGGCCGTGTAAGGTTTTGGAAAGAACGATGCTCCGTCCGGAAACGTCGCCCTGTCCAATCCTACCGCACCAGAAGCGATGATGATCACGACCGGAGGCCACCTGTCGCGCACATAGGCCGCCAGTTTCACTCCATCCATCGTGCCCGGCATATCGATGTCCGTAAACAGGATGCCGATGTCGAGATGCTTGTCCATGAGCGCGATGGCCTCATCAGCCGATGCCGCCTCATAGGTCCGAAAGCCTGCCTCTGTGATCATGTCGACAGCATCCATGCGGATGAGGGGCTCGTCCTCCACGATCAGGACGGCCGGCCGCGTGTTGCTGTCCATAATCTGGGTCGACTTCCGTAATTGCATCCTAACCTAAGTTAGGATGCCGTTGCCGAGCGTCAATGTCTTGCTTCCCGTGCGGACCGTTCAAAGTGGTATGTCTGCGCAGCGGACGGCTGTGAACCGGCGCTCACGACGTCGCAAACTGGTGAGGTTCGTGGACCTGCGGAAACGCATCATCAGGCCGCTTATGAAAGCATTGTCATGCTCTTCGCCATCGTAGGCCGCGAACAGAGCCCTTTCGGTGGTGCGGTGGTCTGATTCGACATTGAAGACATTCATCCAGGCATCTCATGTGCCAAAGGGTCGATCCTCAAAGCATGCCATAGGACGGGTATCGGGTATCTGCGGTGCAGATTGGCAGCCGCCGCAACCTTCGAAAAGCTACGATGTCTTGCGGCTCATTACGGCGGCTTCAGAGGCAATCCGGGGAATGTCGGAACTGTGGATGCCGATCTCCGCTCGGTCCCGACCGGACATTGCCGAAAGCTCGCGCCATGTCCGGTCGTAGACGGCTCTTGCCCTGCGCCGCTCTGCGTGGTCGGCCCTAAACTGCTGGATCGTATTGTGGAATCCCTCGAAGGGATGGGCGGTGAGAATGTTCTGAAATTTCATGTCTTCGGTCTTTCGTTTCAAATGGTGGAATTTGACCCACCGCATATTGCCTATGACGGCACTTGGCTCATTCAGGATATGGACGTTGACCGTCACTGTACCCTCAGCGTCGAGCAAGCCGGAGAGGTGGACCAAGCTTGAGAGTGATCGGGCCCGGACAAGCCGCGATCATTGCATCTGCAGGAGTGGACGCCAAAGGTCAGGCGGTTGCCTTGGCTACAGGGTTCTTGTGACCAAAAACCCCTTGAAGGTGGGACAATCCAGCCTTGATCGACTTGTTAAGATATTCGCTGCGCATCCTGTGCGCCCGATGGATGATCTTTTGGACGTCGGCCGGGATGGGTGTCTTGCATTGTGGCTGCGTATTCATGGTCGGGTCTTTCGTATTGACTGTGCGTCTCTGCTTGACGCAAAGATATGGGCCAAACGCCAAATCCCTAATCATAGACGGTATGCTATTGCTGCATGGCCAAGAACGCGATGGACTACGACCATCAGGGGCATCGACTTGGATGTCGAACACGGCGATGCGGAAAAACGTCTTGAACAGCGCTGCCTTGCCTTCCACCGCTGGTGTGGAGGCCAACGGTCCGATATTCCCAAGCCCCGAAACGGCGATGCCGTTCGTATCACGGCGACATTGCCGCCCATGGTCTAGTCGCTGGCCTTGAAAGGGTCTTCGGCTATCTCCGGACATGGCGCGGCGATGCCGGGCTATATGCAAGGGACAGGTCGTACCGGGTTGCCATCGGCTTGCTGGGCATAACCTGACGCTGGCCGCGCGGCTTCGCCACATGGTAAGCTAAAGCATCCCGATCAGTCATATCGGTCAACTTGCCGTCCCGCCCAAGACCGGTTTTGGCGCGTAGCCAAATAGGCACCGTGCACGGGCACGATTGTCTGCTCTGCCCGCGTTCTGTTCCTGCAGGCTTTTTACAAATTCCTATGCCTATTGGTCGCTTACGCAGGGCGCGGGCCGAACTTGCGCAAGTCCCTGAGGTACAGTCCGGCGATCATTCCCCGATCCGTGCGCCAGACCAAGCGCGGGTGATCAGGTCTCTGAGGTCATCTTCCACCAGTGGGCGCGGGTTCCAGTATGGGTTCTGGGTCGCAATCGCGACTGCTTTCTCTATGCCGTCTTCGGGCATGCCCAAGTCGCGCAATGCCGTCGGCGCTCCCAGCTTGCGGGCGAAGGCCTGCAGCGCCGCGCCGGGGTCATGGCTGTCTCCGAAGACTTCCCCGACCGGGCGCAGCAGCTCCGGCACAGCCACGGCGTTGAAGGCGATGGCATAGGGCAGCACGACGCAGTGCGTCTCGGCGTGGGGCAGATTGAACGTCCCGCCCAACGTGTGACAAAGCTTGTGGTGCAGCGCCATGCCCACCTGCCCCAGCACCATGCCGCAGAGCCACGCGCCGTAAAGTGCGTCGCCGCGCGCCACCTGGTCATCTGGTTTCTCCACCACTGCGGGCAAGGCACGCGCCAAGGCCGCGATACCCTCCAGCGCCATCGCCGAGACGATCGGATTGCGTTCTTTCGCGTAAAGGCCCTCAACCGCGTGGGCCATGGCGTTCATGCCGCTGGTGATCGTCATCGGGACCGGCAGTGTCGCAGACAGGTTGACGTCGTAAATGACGGTTTCGGGCAGGATTTTTGGATCGGATACGGTGGTCTTCCGGCCGTCTTCGGTCTGCCCAAGTATCGGCGTAACCTCGGACCCGGCATAGGATGTCGGGATCACGATCTGCGGTGTGTCGAGCCGCCATGCCAACGCCTTGCCAAGGCCGATCGTCGACCCCCCGCCCAAGGCAATCGTGCAATCTGCGCCCAGCTGGTTCATGAGCGCGAGCGCCTGCTCTGTCACTTGCACCGGCGTGTGCATGGCGGCGCCGGGGAACAGGCCGACGGCAAGATCCCCCAGCTGCTCCGCGAGATTTCGGGCGTCTTGTTCCTGTTGGGGCGTGCACAGGACAAGGGCCCGGGAGCAGTTCAGCCTGCGGATTTCCTCAGCGACCTCGCCCAGCATATCCCATCCAAAACGAACACGCGTCGGCAGACCGGAATAAGTGAACGGCTGGACCATGATACCCACCTTACAGTTGAGCGAAGGAAGCCGTTCCCGGCGACGGAAGCGGACCAAGCCATTCGAAACGCCTTGGTCGGCCTTGAAATCCGCCGGGCACGATCGATTACTGAATGCACCATCCACCGTCGATATGGATCATCTGGCCGGTCATGTAATCGCTGTCGTCCGACGCGAGGAACGAGGCGGTGCCGACGATATCCCTGGGGTAGGACACGCGCTTGATCTGCAGCGCATCCCGCACGATGTCGTCATATGCCTGGCCTGCCTTCTCCTTGAAACCGATCTCGACCAGATCCTTGTCTAGCTGTTCCCAGAGCGGGGTCACCACGACGCCCGGCGCATAGCCGTTCACGGTGATGTTGTGCTCTGCCAGACCGAGCGCGCCGCAATGGGTCAGCGCAAGGCAGCCGTATTTCGAAGTACAATAAACGGTCACGTCGATCAGCGGCTTGCGCGAGGCGATGGAGCCCACGTTGATCAACTTATAAGGATAGTCGCGCTTGCCTTGCGCGATCATCTGCCGCGCGGCTTCCTGCATGCCAAGCCACATCGCCTTGGTGTTCACGTTCATGATAAGGTCCCAATTGTCCTCATCGATGTCCATGAAAAAGCGGGGCTTGTTGAGACCGGCGTTGAAAAGTGCGACATTCAACTCGCCGAATTCATCCACGACGGCCTTGACGGCTGCGGCGTTGTCCTCACGCTTGGTCACGTCGCACCGGACCGCAATTGCCTGACCGTTGCCCGCCGCGTTGATCTTGTCAGCGACCTTCTGCGCCTCATCGCCATCAAGATCGGCGAGGCAGACATTGCCGCCCTGCGCGGCGAAACTCTCCGCGTTTGCGGCACCCATGCCGCGCGCTGCGCCTGTGATCAAGATGTTCTTGCCACTTAACCTTTTGACATCCATTTTTAGAGTCCTCCCTATTCGCAATCTCATCAGAGACCAGCAACAATATCCGCTTCGTGAATTGGTCGGATTTCAGTGTTCCAGCCAGCCAATTGACGACTTACAAACAATTTAGCAGCATCGCGGAAGAGGGCACAGCCAAGATATATCCAATACGGACTTTCATGGGGCGCCACGAGGTCCAAGGCACCGTTCACAGGGTCGAACACCGCCAGGCAGGTTCAATTCGGTAATTTTTGGTTGACCAGAAGTAGTGCGTAGGCAAAGTTGAAAAAGACGTGCCCAAATATTTACCCTCGAAATCTGGTCTCGCGGTTAATTTTTATCCAAAACAATTGTTTTTAAGGCGGCGCCGTTTCATCGGGCTCAACCGCGACTGTTCAACCGCTTGGATGGTCCGTATCATTGCTCATTTGACCGACGGCCCGATCGGAATGGGCAATCGTTGCGCCGGCCTCGAATGCCTCGAGAGTTGACTCGATCTGTTCGGAAATCGTGATCGGCACAGCCGATTGGTCGCCTTGGTTGGCAGCTGACCCGTGATTGCCACACAGATGATGCAAGGATCAGCCATCGTATTTCCGTTCGATAACATCGTCAGGGTTGGTTCATACGCTTCCGCCGGACTCTTGGTGCGAGAAGCCCGGCGGGGCGCTGCTGCGGCAGTTACGGCTTCAACACGACCCGATCCGGTGATGAGTTGTTGACGGCGGCATAGGCCTTGGCCGCGTCACCCAGCCCATGCACGGTCGCGGGGTTGATCGGGAAAGGCTTCAGACGTCCGGTTTCGAACAGCGGGCTCAATTTCTTGAAGATCGCAGCACAGTATACGCTGTCCATTTCCAGCGTATTCAGGCCGATGAACTGGTGCTGCAACCGGAAGAAATTAAAGATATTGAACGGCACCGTGAACTCGAAGGTCGAGATGAAGATCTGGCGGCCCTTGCCCGCCATCACGTTGTTCGCGATCTCGAAATATGGGTTGCCGACCGTGTTGAACACGATATCCGCGCCATGACCGCCAGTTTTTTCGCGGATCACCGCAGCCACGTCCTGAGACGAGCTATCGAGCATCTCAATGTCGCCATTTGAATGGCCGTGATAGTCCATCGGTTTGTATTCCACGCCAAAGACGCGGGCGCCTGCCAGCGTGGCGAGCTGGATCGCCGCCTGCCCCACCTTGCCATTCGCGCCGCAGACCAGCACGTTATCCCATGGCTGGACCCCACCGGCCCGCTGAAGGCCCTCGAAGGCAGTAATGAAGGGCACGCCGATCGAGCCTGCTTCCTCGAAGGACAGGTTGGCGGGCTTGGCGGTCACCGCTGCTGCCGGCAGCGTTAGGTATTTCGCATGCGTTCCGTCCTGCGTGATGCCAAGCTCGCCGCCGCCACCCCAGACTTCAGTCCCCAAAAGCTTCTTCGGACCGCCGCAAACAACGCCTGCAAAATCCCGCCCCGGTACACGCGGCCAGACCGCATGGGGCATGAAACCGAGCGCCGCCTTGACGTCAGATGGATTGACACCCGCTGCCTTGATCTCGACCGTGACCTGACCCGGGCCAGGCTGACCCGCGTCGCGCGCGGCAACCTCGATCTTCAGGTTGTCGATATCGGGGGACTTTTCGGTTGCCCAAAGTCCATGTCCTGACTGCGTATTCATCTCTACTTTCCTTCTTGTAACATGTGCTTCTCGAGAATTCTCGAGTGGTCTTTCTCAAACGCCCTAGCCCATCCGACGCATGCCGAAATCAAAGACGAGGTGGCGCCAGGGCCGATCAAGAACCTTTCCATCCGGTGCCTTGCCCGGCTCGTTCAGGGCATAAGACTTGACCAGTGAATCCTTCACGCCGAACACCGCATCGCTGTCGATGTAGGGATCGCCTTCGGCAAAGATCTGCGTCACCAGTTTCTGGTGGTTCTTGGCGTGCAGCATGAAATGGACATGCGCCGGCCTGTACGGATGGCGATCCAGCCGCTCCAGCAATTGCCCGACTGGCCCATCCGTGGGGATTGGATAAGGCGAAGGCGTGACCGTCCAGAAGGCATAGCGACCATCTGGACCAGTCCGGAAACGCGCCCTGAGCGAGGCCCCTTCCATTTCCTTTTGAACGTCGTAGAAACCTTCGCTGTCGGACTGCCAGACGTCCACCAACACATCGGCCAGTGGCTGTCCGTTGTCCGACGTGATGCGGCCTTCCACATAAAACGGCTCACCCTCAACGTTCCAGTCGATTGCCTCGCCCATCGGCGTTTCGGGCGGGCCCTCGACATAGAACGGGCCAAGAACTGTGGTTTCGGTGGTGTCGGTTGCCGAACGATGGTTGATCGCATCGACCAACATCGTCACGCCCAGTACGTCGGACAACAGGATGTATTCCTGACGCACATCATCACATTTCTGACCGGTCTCGGTCAGGAATGCGATGGCCTGTTCCCATTCCTGCTCGGTTGGCTCGATCTCGCGGATGAAGGCGTGAAGATGGCGCACCAAACTGTTGACCGTCTGCTTGATCCGACCGTCACCGCAGGCGTCCGCCATCGCGACAACGGCATCGGTGATGTTGTTTTCGTTCAGATTTCTCACGACAAACTCCCTTGTTCAGGCTGTCTTGCTGGGTTCGATATCGGCCAGACCGGAAAGTCGTTCCTGGTGGCGTATCGTCGCGATGTAATCGTCGTCACCGTCACCGGCGGCGATCATCGCGGTGTACATTTCGCGCATCTGAGCGGCGAGCGGCGCGGGCACATCTGAGGCACGCGTACATTCAAGGATCAGATCCAGATCCTTTGCCATCTGCCTGCCGGAAAACGTCGAGGTAAAGTCGCGGTCGTGCATTGGTGCGCATTTGTACTTCACCATTGGCGAGCCCACCGCGCTGTTTTCCATCAGGTTCAGCATGTCATGCCAATCGATACCGCCGCGCCGCGCCAGTGCGAGCGCTTCGGCCATCATGCCTGCGCTGACCGCGATCATCAGGTTGATTGCAAGCTTGGCGTAGCGTCCCTGGTCGGCGTCGCCGAGCCAACTCTGCGATTGACAGAACGTGGCCAGCATCGGTGACACGCTCTTGAATGCCTCTTCCGGTCCCGACACCAGCGCGGAAAGCGTCCCGGCTTCGGCCGAGACCGGATTGCCAGAGACTGGCGCCCGAAGGTAGGAAACGCCAATTTCTCCGGCCACACGGTCAACATCCTGGGAGGCGTGGACGCTGACTGTACTGGTTTCGACCAAGATCATTCCGGACGAGAGGTGCGACAGCAATGCACCATCCGCCAATACCGCAGCGCGCAGCGCTCGGTCGTCGGGAAGCGAGACAAAGACGACCGCGGCATCTGCCACCGCGCTGGCAAGGTCGGTCGCGCGTTTGATTCCGCGCGCCTCCGCCAGTGCAAGGCGCTCTTCGCTCAGGTCAAAGCCAGTCACACTGAACTCTTCTGCGAGTCGCGCCGCCATGGGCAAGCCAAGCTTGCCGAGGCCGATCCATGCTGCCTGTTGTTTGCCTGTCATGTCATTTTCCTTCTTGTCCGAGGCGGCGCAATTCAGCGGCAATGCGGTGACCGGATTCGGCGAGCGCCTGCTTGGCTGGCTCAACGTCTCCGACCATCAACTGACCGTCTCTTTTGTAAAATTCACCAGCGATCATCACGCTGTCGATGTTGCGCGGTCCGGCCTGCATCACGACGGTCGAAATCGGGTCATGCAGCGGACCCATGTTCAGATCGCTGCTGCGCAGCACGACGATGTCCGCCTGCTTTCCGGGTGTAAGGCTCCCGACCCGGTCGCCCAACCCGATGGCCCGCGCACCGTCTATCGTGATCCAGGCAAGCGCTTCGCGAACCGGGATCGTCGTCGTTTGCGGAATGGACCCGGATTCGCGGCGGCTGGCATCGTTATCCAGCGCGCGCTGCATCCCAAGCGCCATCCGGCCAACTGTGAACATGTCGCCCGACAGAACGGATTCGAGATCCACACCAAGCGACAGCAGGCCACCGACCGCCCGAACCTTGCCGGTCACCGGGAAACCATGCCCTTGGGTCATTTCGTTTTCCGGGGTGGTCGAGAAACTGACACCCGCGTCGCAGAACCGTTTGATCTGGTCGTCGCTAAGGCCATGGCCGTGCACGATATTGCAGCCTTCACCAACCAGACCGTCCGCTTCAAGCTGATCCCAGCCGCCGGGAGTCTTGGCTTCGCCACCGCCCTGATGCATCGAAGCAACCAGACCGAATTCACGCGCCAAACGGAAGTCATGCTGCGAAACGTCCATCGTTGAATAATGCGGTCCAAGAATGCCCAAGGCCAAAGTGACACGACCTTCGGCATCACGGAGCGGACCATTCAAAAGCCGCTCCACTTCCGAGCGCGGATGCGGCACTTCGCTGAAATGCGGCTGACCCGGTTTGGCGTCCGGTTTCGGTGAGCCATGGAAAAACACCGCGCGCACTTGCGACTTGATAAGCCCGTCAAGCGCGGCATCGGTATGCGCCGGGGTCGGGTTGTTGTGGCACCAGTCACCAAGCGTCGTCGCTCCGCAATCGATCTGGTTCCACCCGCCAAGCAACTGCGCATAATACAGGTCATCGGGCGTGAACAATGTCGCGAGGCCGCGATGAACATTGCGGAAATACTCCAGCAGCGTCCAGTTCGACGCCAGCCCGCGCAGGCCGGTCTGCCAAGTGTGCATATGCGCGTTGACGAGGCCAGGCATAATGATCCGGTCGCTTGCGTCGATCACCTCGGCATCGCCGCCATCGATATCCGGGCCGATGGCAGCAATCCGGTCGTCTTCGATCAGCAGGTCCGCCTTGGCGAAATCGCCCAATGCGTCATCCATCGTGACGATCGTTGCGTCCTTGAACAATATTCTTCGCACTGCAGACTCCTTAAAACGATTGTCAGGCCCCGGCCGCCAAGGCCCCTCAGGGCGTTGGTCTTGGACGTCTGGCTAGGCCACGACGGCAGGACCGCTCGATGCTGCCTTGTCGGCGGAAATACCCGAGATGGCCTGGATCAAGTTGTCCTCGGTGACCTCTTCGGATGTGAACGTCCGCATCACCTTGCCGGAGTACATCGCCACGATCCGGTCAGAGACATGCAGCACTTCGGGCATTTCCGAAGAGATCACGATCACCGCATAGCCCTGCGCCGCCAGTTCCCGGATCAGGTTGTGAATTTCTGATTTAGATCCGACGTCGATGCCACGCGTCGGTTCGTCCACGATCAGCACGCTGGGATGCATCGACAGCCATTTTCCGATGACAATCTTCTGCTGGTTACCGCCGGACAGGTTGCCGACGATCTGCTTCCAGCCCGGCGTACGGATATCGAGCTTGTCACGATATTGGTCGAAAATCGCGATCTCAGAACCTTCGGCCACGAACGGTCCGGCGGTCAGATCGTCAATCTGCGGCAGGGTCATGTTGTCCCGGCAGTTCATGCCCAAAACCAGCCCTTGTCCCTTGCGGTCCTCGGGCACCAGCGAGATGCCCTTGGAAATCGCATCTCTGGGAGAGTGAATTTTGGTTTCTTTTCCGTCGAGCAGGATGGTGCCGCGGCTCGGATCACGCAATCCGAACAATGTTTCTGCGATCTCTGTCCGGCCCGCACCGACAAGCCCATAAAAGCCCACGACCTCGCCGCGCCGGACCTCGAAACTGACGTCGCTATAAAGTTGCCCGCAGGTGAGCCCGCGCACTTCCAGCGCGACGTCACCCAATGTGTGGCGACTCTCACTTCGGCTGAGGTCCAGCTTCCGGCCGATCATCATCTGGGTCACCGCTTCTTCGTCAGTGTCGGCGGTGTTGACGGTCCCGCGATAGCCACCGTCACGCAACACGCTGATCTTGTCGGTGATCTTGAAGATCTCTTCCATCCGGTGCGAGATATAGACGATGCCAACGCCCTGCGATCTGAGGTCGTCGATGACCTCGAACAGCACCACCTTTTCCGCATCGGTCAGCGAGGCGGTCGGCTCGTCGAAAAACACCGCCTTGGCTTCCACCGTCAGGGCACGGGCAATTTCGACCATCTGCTGGTTCGCAATCGACAGGTCACCGACCCGCGTGCGGGCGTTGAAGCCAACCTTCAGCTTATCGAGGATCGCGTCGGTGCGCGCATAAAGCATGTCCCAATCGACCAGTCCGAACCGCTTCTTCGGCAGTTCGCCCAGATACACATTTTCGGCCACCGAAAGTTCTTCGGCCAAACTCAGCTCCTGGTGGATAAAGACGATACCCTTGGCCTTGGCGTCCAACGGCGACGACATGATGGTGGGCACTTCATCGACATAGATCGTGCCTTCGTCCGGCTGATACAGACCGCCAAGCACCTTCATCGAAGTCGATTTGCCGGCACCGTTTTCGCCCATCAGTGCATGCACTTCACCGGGCATGACAGAGAAGGATACGCCGTCGAGGGCACGCACGCCCGGGAAGGTCTTAACGATGCCTTCCAGACGCAGGACAGGTGTTTGACTGCTCATACCTTCAACTCCTCTTTGCCTTTGACATTCAGCTGACGGTCAAGGAACAGAACGGCGATCAGAATGAGGCCGATGACAAGGTTCACCGTCGACGTATCGGCGCCAATGTGGCTAAGCCCCTTGCGCAGAAGCTGGATCGCGAGGACACCGCCGAAGGTCGAAAGGATCGAGCCCGCGCCGCCGGTCAGCTTTGTGCCGCCAAGCACGACTGCCGTAATCACCCAGAGTTCGTAAAGCTCGCCGTCATTCGGATTGACCGAGCCGCTTTCAGAATAAAAAACAACCGCCGAAAGTGCCGCAAGAAAGCCGATGATCATGAAGTTGATCATCATGTGCGGCCCGACCTTGATGCCCGCGTTCACTGCCGCGGTGCGGTTGTCACCGATGGCATAGGCGTTTCGGCCATGCACCGTCTTGTTCATCAGGAACCAGATCGCCGCCGTCACGATGATCAGGAACCAGGTCGGCGTGTGGAGGAAAAGGAACTGCGACTCTGCGAAGTCGACGAGGGTCCAGTTCAGGTGGCTGGTCGGCTGCTCGCCGTTATACATGAACACCAGCCCGCGATATCCAAGCATCGAACCAAGTGTCACGATGAAGGCATCGACGCCGGTCTTCCATACGATCAGCCCGTTCAACGCGCCCAGCACTGTGCCGACCAGCAAGGCCAATATCCAGGCAATCGGGATCACCCAGTCGCCAAACCCCGCAAAGATCGGCCAGGACATGGAGTCGAGCAAAACAATAGCAGCAATCGCGTAGATGGCGCCGACGCTCAGGTCGATATTTCCGTTGATCATGACAATTGTCATGCCCATGGCGATGATCCCAATCGGCGCGGATTGCTTGAACAACAAGAGCATGTTGTCGGCATCGATGAAGGCCTTGTCCGACAGGGACAGGAATTCACCCGCGATTGTGAAGAAGATCAGCTCTAGGATGATAAAGCCCCAGATCGCGCCATTCTTGAGAAACTTGCTGAGTTTTCCAGCTTCCATGATCTCTTACCTCACGCAATCGGGGACAAAAGCTTGCCGCGCTTGGCCGCGATATCAAGCCAGACAGCAAGGATGATGATGACCCAGGTCACAACGAACTGGACGTAAAACTGCAAACCGACGAGCAACAGGCCGTTCTGGATGAAACCCAGGATCAGCACGCCGATCACCGTTTTGAAGATCGTCCCGGACCCGCCGAGAAGCGAAGCTCCGCCAAGGATCACCGCGGCCAGAACTTCAAGCTCCAACCCCTGACCAACAGTGTTCTGCGAGCCCAGCGAACGGCTGGCCTGGATCAGTCCCGCTGTTGCGACGCAAAAGGCCGACAGCAGGTAGCAGGTGAATACCACGCGGGGCCTACGAATACCGGAAAAGGTGGCAGCCACGCCATTTCCGCCCACGGCGTAAACTTTGCGTCCGAAAGGGGTCTTTGCCAACAGAATACCCAGAAAGGCCGCCAGCAGCGCGAATATCAGAATGGGCACGGGAATGCCAAGCGCATCGCCCTGACCAAAGACGCTGAACCAGGTGCCTTCCTTATCGGCGATGTCCATGTTCTGGCCACCAGAATAAGTCAGCGTCAGCCCGTGGATGGCCGACAACATACCCAGCGTCACGATCAACGAATTGAGCTTGAGGTAACCGACCAGGAATCCGATGAAGGCACCCAGGCAAATTGTCATGGCGAACATGACGGGAATGGCCAGCGTTGGACCTATCTTGTCGTGCAAATCCAATACTACGATTGTCGAGAAAGACATCATCGATCCGACCGAAAGATCCAGATTTCCGCTGATCACCACGAATGTGACGCCCAAAGCCATCACACCGAGGATCGCCGAGGACCGGACCACCCCCATGATGTTGTCCGGGGCCAGAAAGCGATGGTTGGCCAGTGTGAAACCGATCATGAAAACCGCGAAAGCTATCAGAATCCCCTGACGCGCTAGAATTCCGCCGATCTGTTGTTTGGTAATGGCTGCCATCAGTCTCTCTCCCACCATGCCCAAAGGGGCGCTCGTATCAGTACGCGAAAACCGTCATGGCCTTTCTGTCGCGGTGCTCCGTCACACCAGCGTCATTCCTCCGTCGATCATCACGATCTGGCCGGTCATGTAGTCGCTGTCCTTCGACGCAAGAAATGTCGTCGTGCCGGTGATATCTACGGGCTTCGCGACGCGGCCTTTCAGGATATTGGCCGAAAACGCTTCCATCGCCTGTCCGGCCTTTTTTGCCGCGCCGATCTCGATAAGGTCACGGTCGACCTCTTCCCACATTTCCGTGGCCACCACGCCCGGCGCGAATCCGGTCACCGTGATGTCGTGCTTGGCCAGATCCTTCGCGCCAGACTGGATCAGTGCAACGACCCCGAACTTCGAGGCCGAGTACGGCGCGACATTGTCAAAGCCCTGACGGGACGCGACCGACGCGGTATTGATGATCTTGCCGGGCGTGCCCTGGCGGATGAATTGCTTTGCCGCCTCCTGCATGCCAATCAGGCAGCCAAGCCCGTTGACCCGCAGGATGAAGTTCGGGGCGGCCCGCAAGCGGGCGGATGATGTCCGTCATTGCAGTGCCTCCTGACCCAGATGTTGCAGGTAAACGGCGAGAATCTTGCGCTCCGTCAGGGACAAGCGGTCCTCCCAAGTGGGCATCCAGCCTTGCCGACCGCCCCAGATCGTTTCGTACATTGCTTTGTCGTCACCACCGTAGATCCAGAACGCGTCGGTCAGGTTTGGTGCGCCGAGGTCCGTGTTGCCGTGACCATTCTCTCCATGACAGGCGGCGCAGTTATTCGCGAAAATCTCTCCTCCCGCGGCGATCCGGTCTGCGGGTGCGGCCGTACCGGACAGCGACTGGACGTAATCGATGACAAGACGGATATCGTCGCGCGGTAGGATACCGTCGCGACCAAAGGCCAGCATCTGTGCATACCGCGTGTCGGGGTGGGTCGCATTGATGCCGACGCGCAGCGTCTCCATGATCGTGTCGGTGTCACCGCCCCACAGCCAGGCGGTATCGATAAGGCTCGGAAACCCCGGACCACCGGCCGCATCGACACCATGACAGCCGGCGCAGTTATCACCGAAAATCTGGTGGGCGGTCCCCGTCACCCGGGCCATCAGTTCAGGGTCTTTCAGGATGTCAGCCGTGGGAAGCGTCGCGATGCGGTCTGCCCAGTCGGCACGGGCGAGGTTCGCAAGCACGATATCCTGCTTGACCACGTCGCGCTGATCGAAACCAAGAAGACCTTTTGTATAGGTCGTGACCAGCGGCCACGTCGGAAGCAGGATCCACATGAGCAGCGCGAACAGATGTGTCACGATAATGAAGAACCACACGATGCGTGGAACTCGGGTGTTCAGCTCCGTGATGCCGTTCCAGTCATGCCCGGTCGTCTGGTGCCCGGTCAGGGGATCGCGATCCTTTACCGACATGCCTCGTCCTCCGGCTTGGTCGCGGTAGGCTGCGCTGGCCCGTCCTCATCGTCGAGGATACTGTTGGCAGCCTTGTCAAACCGGCCGCCAAGCGAGGGCCAGAAGGCATAGGCCGTGATCGCGGCCGACAGGCCCAGCAGCCAGAACAGGCCAAACGACTTGGACAGCGCGACATACCATTCGTGGGTCATGTCCATCATCTACTCCTCTGCCATCGGCTGGGTATTCTGCGCCACATCGGTCAGATTCCCGAGGATCTGAAGATACGCGACCAGCGCGTCCATTTCGGTCAGACGATCGCCTTGCCCGTCAAAGGCGCGCACTGCGGTCGCCTCACCGTATCGGTCCAGCACACCACTCGCGCGGTCACCATCGGGCCGCGCCTGCCCCAGCGCATCGTCGGCCGCGTTGGCGATCATGTCATCGGTATAGGGCACGCCCACCATGCGCAGCGCATCGAGCCTGCCCGGCAGGTCGTCGGTGCGCAGCGAGGTCTCCAGCAGGAAGGCGTATTGTGGCATCACGGATTGCGGTACCAGATCGCGCGGATTGATCAGATGACGCACCTGCCAGTCATCGGAATACTTGTCTCCGACCCGCGCGAGGTCCGGTCCCGTGCGCTTTGATCCCCACAGCATCGGGTGGTCGTATTTCGATTCCACGGCCAGCGAATAGGGACCGTAGCGTTCCACCTCGTCGCGCAGAGTGCGGATCATCTGGCTATGGCAGGCATAGCACCCCTCGCGGATGTAGATATCGCGCCCGGCCTGTTCCAGCGGTGTGTAGACCCGCATGTCCGCCACATCCTCGACCGTGTCGTCGATGGTGAACAAGGGTGCGATCTCGACAAAGCCACCGACACCGGCGGCAAGGATGATGCCTCCAGTCAGCGCCATCGAATGCCGTTCCATCCGGTAATGGGTCTTGGCCTGAAACTCGAAGACACGGGCGAAGGGCTTGAGAAGGGTTTTCAACATGAGCTTACTCCGCCGCCGGCACTGCCGGCTCCATGGCTTCGGATGTGGTCGGATAGTCGATGGCCAGGGCGTGATGCGGCACGCGCCGGATCGTCATGACGACATTCCAGAAGCAGATGCAGGCCCCCGCAAAGAACAGCAGCCCGCCAAAGGCCCGTGCGATATAGTAGGGATGCATCGCAATCAGCGTATCGACGAATGAAAAGCGAAGTGTGCCGCTCTCGGTATATGTCCGCCACATCAGGCCTTGGGTGATGCCGCCGTTCCACATCGCAAAGACGTAGATGACCGTCCCCGAAAGGGCCAACCAGAAGTGCCACTCGACCGCTTTCCATGAATACATCGCCTCGCGTCGCCACAGCATGGGCGTCAGCGCATAGATCGACCCGAACGTGATCATCGCGACCCACCCCATCGCCCCGGAGTGGACATGACCGACCGTCCAGTCGGTGTAATGCGACAGGGCGTTGACCGGGCGGATCGCCATGAACGACCCCTCGAATGTCGACAACCCGTAGAACACGGCCGCCACCATCATGAAGCGCAGGGTCGCGTCGTCGCGGACCTTGTGCCACGCCCCGTTGAGGGTCATCAGCGCATTGCCCGCCGAGGCCCAGCTGGGGACCAGCAACATGACCGAAAACGTGACACCCAGCGTCTGCACCCATTGCGGCAGTGCCGTGTAATGCAGGTGGTGCGATCCGACCCAGATATAAAAAAATACGATGCCCCAGAACGACAGGATCGACAGGCGGTAGGAATAGATCGGCCGCCCTGCCCGCTTGGGCAAAAAATAGTAAAGCATGCCAAGAAAACCGGTCGTCAGAAAGAAGGCGACCGCGTTGTGGCCATACCACCACTGCACCATCGCATCCTGCACGCCCGAGAAGGCCGAATAACTCTTGGCGCCAGAGAAGGACGCCGGGATCGCCAGATTGTTGACGATGTGCAGGATCGCCACGACCAGAATGAACGAAAGGTAATACCAGTTGGCGACGTAGATGTGCGGCTCATTCCGGCGGGCGAGTGTGCGGATGTAGAGCACGAAATAAACCACCCAGACGATCACCAGCCACAGGTCGGCATACCATTCCGGCTCTGCATATTCCTTGGATTGCGTGATGCCCATCAGATAGCCGCTGGCGGCAACCACGCAGAACAGGTTGAACCCCAGCAACACGAACCAGGGCGAGACCTGGTCCGGCATCCGTGCACGGCTGGTGCGCTGCATGATGTGATAGGATGTGGCAATCAGGGCATTGCCGCCAAAGCCAAAGATGACGCCGGACGTATGCACCGGGCGGATGCGGCCAAAGCTGGACCAGGCCGCGTCGAACCGCAGATCCGGCCAGGCCAGCTGCGACGCCACCCACACACCCATGCCCATCGCGACGACGGCCCAGAACAGGGCGAGAAGGATTCCGACCTTCGTGGGATCGTCGTAATAGGATGTGCTGCGATCCTCGACAGGCTCTGCATCGTAAAGCTTCTGGCCTACGAGGAAGAACAGCACGCCGCAGAACAGCAGGATGATCCAGCCATGTGCACCCATGGGATCGTTGCGGCCCACGGCGGCCATCGTCAGGCCGATCAGCACGCCCGCGCCCGTGATCAGCATGGCCCTCGCGCGTTCGGTGCTGGTGAGGTTGGACATCATGGCGCGGTCTCCTTGGTCGTGTTGGACGGGCGTGCAGATGCAGCCGGAAGCGGGTAGTCGTCGTCGAAGAGAATGCGTTCAGCGTCGCCTGACAGGTCGTCGTACTGGTTGCTGCGCAGCGACCAGAAGAAGACGCACAGCCCGACAGCCCCCATGCCCAGCGTAATCGGGATCAGGAACGCCAGAATTGTCATGCGGGCACCTGCGACCCGCCAAGGCGGGGTGCAGGCGTTTGGCGCGGCTGTGCGGCGCGGTTCAGCCGAAGGGCGTTGCCGATCACAAGAAGCGACGACGCCGACATCGCGAGTGCTGCAATCAAGGGCGTCACCAGACCAGCCATGGCCAGTGGGATCGCGATGCAGTTGTAGGCGATGGCGAGCGCGAAGTTCTGCCGCACGATCCGCGCGGTAGCGCGTGCCATGCGCCAGGCGGCCGGCACGGCATCAAGCCCATCCCGCAGGAAAATGAAATCCGCGGCCGTCCGTCCGGCGTCCGACGCGCTGGAGGGTGCCATTGACACGTGCGCGGCCGCAAGCGCCGCCGCATCGTTCAATCCGTCACCGACCATCAGCGCACGAGAACCACCGTCCCGCAGGTCATTGAGCGCCGCAATCTTATCGGCGGGTGTTTGACCCGACTTCACGTCGGAGATGTCCAGTTGGTTCGCAATGCTGTTTGCCCGCGCCGCGATATCGCCAGACAGCATGGCAACGGGAATCCGTGCCGCGGCAAATGACCTGATCGCATCGACTGCACCGGGGCGCAGAGTCTCTGTCAGGTCGAACGACATCGCAGGTCCATCCGCAAAGGCGAAGACGGGACTTGCACGACCTTTGGCCTGCACACTGATGTCCGCGACCCAGTCCGCACGACCCAGCCTCACGGCACGTCCGTCCACGCAACCAGCGATGCCGAACCCCGGCACTTCGGTTGCATCGTCCAGCTGGCAGGGCCGTTCAGCGATACTCATCTCGATCGCACGGGCGGCAGGATGGACCGACTTCGAAGCCAAGGCCTTGGCTGCGGGGCGGAGTGCCGGATCATCGGGGCCTAAACCGACAGCTGACGTGCCTATGGTCAGCGTCCCCGTCTTGTCGAAAACCACGCGGTCGATATCGGCGAGCCGCTCCAGCGCGGATCCATCTTTCATCAGGATGCCCATGCGCATCAGTCGTCCGGCGGCCACCACATGCGCCACCGGCACAGCCAGACCCAGTGCACATGGACAGGTGATGATCAGAACGCTGATCGCGACAAAGGCCGACGTGTGCCAGTCCCCTGTGGCAAGGACCCATCCGACGAATGTCGCCAGTGCCAGCAGATGCACGACCGGCGCATAAAGACGCGCGGCGCGGTCGGCGATGCGCACGTAGGTGCCACGACCGGTCTCGGCCTCTGACTGCATGTGCATCATCTGTGCAAGAAATGACTGCTCCGCAGACCGCAGGACTTCGGCCTCGACGGCACCGGTCAGGTTCAGCGTTCCGGCCTCCAGCGTGTCACCAAAGCCAGCCGGCACCGGCATCGCCTCGCCGGTCACAAGGGACCGGTCCAGATCGGTGAAGCCCGCGACAATCCGCACGTCGACCGGTACACGTTCATCCGGGCCAATCGCTATGATCGCACCGGGTGAAATCGCGCTGAGCGGCACATAGGTCAGCATCCCACCGGACTGGCGCAGCATCGCCCCGCGTGGCGACAATCGCGCGAGCCCGGATACCGCACTGCGTGCTCGTTCCCGCATCAGATGATCAAGGTAACGGCCCGACAGAAGAAAGAAGAGCAGGGTCACGGCAGCGTCGAAAAAGGCCTGCTCGCCGCCCCGCATCGTCTCGACCAGGCTCAATGCCAAAGCCAGAATGACGGCGACAGCGATCGGCACATCCATATTGAGCCGCCCCACCCGCAATGCCTGCAACGCTGACCGGAAGAACGGTTGACCGGCATAGGCCACGACCGGGACGGCGATCAGTGCAGAGATCAGGTGAAACGTGTCTCGCGTCTCACCAGCGGCACCTGACCAGACGGCGACCGACAATATCATGATGTTCATCGCACCGAACCCGGCCACGGCGATCGCGCGTAACAGGCCGCGACCGACGGTGTCGGTATCGCCTTCCTGCGATTGGCCCTGATCCGCAGGGATTGCAGGATATCCAAGCAGGGTCAGCGCAGAGATGACGGATGTGGGATCAGTGTCTGCATCGGCGAAGGTCACAACCGCCTGCTTCAGGGTCAGGTTCACCCGCGCAGATGCGACATCCGTGCGTGCATTCAGGGCACGCTCGATCGTGGCGACGCACCCCCCGCATCGCAAGTCCGGGATCGACAGGACGCACTGCCCCCGACCGTCGGACAGCGTGCGCACAGTGGAACGGGCCTCGGCTTCCCGCCATGCACGCGAAGACAACTGCAAGATGTCGTCGCTGCATGTTCGCGGATGTGTTCCGATCCCTGACACCCCGTTTATTCCTGATTACGTGATATGTGACCTCAAGTTTTACACGAAGGATCGGAGCACCGATTGATGTGGATCAACGCCGTCACAGAATATGACAGAAGGCTGACAGTCCGTCCGGTACCGTCCGGTCAGGCACAGTGCAAAGCCCGCAGGCCCCGCATATGCGGTTTGAATTCACCTGAAAGATCTGTGCAATGTTTGCGCTGAGCTTCATCTTTTAGTCGGCCAGTCTTGAACCTTGCGGTTTTATCCTGCCATCAGCCGTCGCACGGACGAAAATACGCATAGCAAACGCGATCCCGTACGACCCCTGTGCCACGGAGGCCTGTCACACAGGATTCTAGAAACGCTGTCGGCCCGCAGCTAAAATCGTCGGCAACACGACTTTGGCAGTTCTCTACTCCGCGGCGTCTGCATAAGTCGACATCGGCGGGCAAGTGCAGTTAAGGTTCCGGTCACCCCACGCGTTGTCCACCCGATTGACGGGAGGCCAGTATTTATCGACCCGGAACGCTCCGGGGGGAAAGCAACCGGTTTCGCGCGAATAGGGTCTGTCCCAGTCCTTTACGAGGTCTTCCATCGTATGGGGCGCGTTTTTCAAGGGGTTGTTGTGGGGATCGGCTTTACCGCTCTCGATGTCAGAAATCTCTGCCCGGATTGCCAGCATCGCGTCGCAGAAGCGGTCAAGTTCAGCCTTGGTTTCAGATTCCGTAGGTTCGATCATCAGCGTGCCCGCCACGGGCCAGCTCATCGTCGGGGCGTGAAAGCCGCAATCGATCAACCGCTTTGCAATATCATCGACCGTCACATGGGCACTATCGGCAAAGGGCCTGGTGTCGATGATGCATTCATGGGCAACGCGCCCGGTAGGGCCTTTGTACAAGACATCGAACGCTCCTTCGAGGCGCTTGGCGATATAGTTAGCGTTCAGGATCGCAACGCGCGTCGCCTGCGTCAGACCTTCGCCGCCCATCATCAAGCAATAGGCCCACGAAATCGGCAGCAACGACGGTGAACCAAAGGGGGCGGCGGATACCGCACCTTCGCCCGAGGTTGGATCGCCCGGCAGATGCGCGATGAGGTGTTTCTTGACCCCAATCGGCCCCATGCCGGGGCCGCCGCCGCCGTGGGGGATGCAAAACGTCTTGTGCAGATTCAGGTGACTCACATCACCCCCCAGATCGCCGGGCCGAGACAGGCCGACCATCGCATTCATATTTGCGCCGTCGATGTAGACCTGCCCGCCATGATCATGCACGATCTGGCAGACATCGATCACCGTCTCTTCAAACACGCCGTGTGTCGACGGATAGGTAATCATGCAGCCTGCTAGGTTGTCTGCATGTTCCGCTGCCTTCGCACGAAAATCCGCAAGATCGATGTCACCCTTAGCGTCCGACTTGATTGGCACAACTGTCCAGCCGACCATCTGGGCCGAGGCGGGATTTGTGCCATGCGCGGACATCGGGATCAGGCAGATATTGCGCTGCCCCTGACCGTTCGCCCGGTGGTAACCTGCAATGGTCAGCAGACCGGCATATTCACCCTGCGCACCAGAATTGGGCTGCATGCATATTTCATCATACCCCGTCACTTCACAAAGCTTGGCGGACAGGTCGTCGATCATTTCCATGTATCCCGCCGCCTGATCGCGCGGGATGTAGGGGTGTAACAAAGAAAATTCATCCCAACTGACTGGCATCATTTCAGCAGCAGAATTCAACTTCATCGTACAGGATCCCAAAGGGATCATCGCCCGGTCAAGTGCAAGGTCACGGTCAGCCAAGCGGCGCATATAGCGCATCATCTCGGTTTCGGCCCGGTTCATGTGAAAGACCGGGTGCGTCAGGTAATCCGTCGTGCGGAGCAATTTTCCCGGCACATGATAGTGCGGCGTATAATTTTTATCCTCGCGGGTGATGCCGAAGGCGCGCCAGACTGCCTCTATCGTTGCTGAACGCGTCCGTTCGTCCACAGTGATGCCGACACGTGTCGTGCCTACGGCACGCAGGTTAATACCTTCGTCCACCGCCGATTTCATCACGGCCGCCTGCAACGGGCCGACGTCGACAGTAATCGTGTCAAAGAACGTCGCCGGGCGCACGTCAAAGCCGCCCTCTTTCAGACCGTCAACCAAACGAGCCGCCTTGCGGTGAATCCGCTGGGCGATGGCGCGCAAACCCTCTGGTCCGTGGAAGACCGCATAGAATCCTGCCATGACTGCCAGCAGTGCCTGCGCCGTGCAAACATTCGACGTCGCCTTTTCACGCCGGATATGCTGTTCGCGGGTTTGCAGTGATAATCGGTACGCCCGGTTGCCATGACTGTCTATGGACACACCGACAATACGCCCCGGCATCGACCGGGCGTAGCCGCGCTTTGTGGCCATATAGGCCGCGTGCGGACCACCAAAACCGACAGGCACACCAAAGCGTTGTGTGCTGCCAATCGCAATGTCAGCCCCCATTGCGCCGGGTTCCTTGAACAACGTCAGCGACAATGGGTCCGCGGCGATAATACCGATCGCTGCGGCCTCGTGCAGTTTGGCGATCGCCGCGGTAAAGTCCCGCAGGTGCCCAAAGGTCCCCGGAAACTGAAAGATCGCGCCAAACACAGCAGTGGCGTCCAGATCGTCTGGATTACCGACTGTCACCTCTATTCCTAAAGGGGCCGCACGGGTTTTCATCACGGCGATGTTCTGCGGATGGCAGTTTTCGTCGATAAAGAACCCTTTCGCTTTTGTCTTGGCGACGCGTTGGGCCATCGTCATCGCTTCGGCGCAGGCCGTGGCTTCGTCCAGCAGCGACGCGTTTGCAATTTCCAGTCCAGTCAGGTCGGACACCATCGTCTGAAAGTTCAGCAGCGCCTCCAGCCGCCCCTGGGATATTTCAGGCTGATACGGCGTATAGGCCGTGTACCACGCCGGGTTCTCGAAAATATTGCGTTGAATCGCAGGTGGCGTAACCGTGCCGTGATAGCCTTGTCCAATCAAAGAGGTCAGCACTTTGTTCTTGGACGCGGTGACCTTCATGTGATGCAGCAGTTCGCGCTCGGACAACGGTTTGCCGAAATCAAGCGGTGCTTTCTGCCTTATTTTTTGCGGCAGGGTATCATCCATGAGAGCCTCAAGATCTTTCGCCCCCACGACGTTGAGCATCTCGGCCATTTCCGTAGGGGATGGTCCGATGTGACGCCGGTTTGCGAAGTCATACGGCAAGTAGTCTGTGGGGGCGAAAGTCATGTCAGCTCCGGCGTTCAGGCAATCATTGCGTTGTAGGCGGCTTCGTCCATGTAAGCGTCCATCTGTGACGGGTTCGACGGCCTGATCTTGAAAAACCAACCCGCGTCGCCGCTGGCTTCATTGGCAAGGGCTGGGTTTTCAGCCAAGGCGGTGTTCACCTCGACGATTTCACCATCAAGCGGCGCCATGATGTCAGACGCGGCCTTGACGCTTTCGATCACGACGACCTCGTCATCTTTCGCGACGATCGCCCCGACTTCTGGCAGTTCCACAAAGACGATATCGCCCAACTGGGTGGTCGCATGTGCAGTGATCCCAACAACCACAACATCGCCCTCTGGACGTAGCCATTCGTGTTCTTCAGTGAATTTCATTTTGTCTCTCCGTCGATTCAGCGTTTGAAACTGTGCGGCGTGAACGGTAGGGCCACGACCGTCAGTGGCAGACGTTTACCTCTTAGTTCGCCATAAATAATCGTACCGTTTTGGGCGTGGGCGACAGGCACATAGCCCATCGCGATCGGGCGCCCGACTGTCGGACCAAACCCCCCGGACGTGATCTGTCCAATAGGCGCAGCATCGTCGATTCCAGAAAAAAGTGTCACGCCTTCCCGCATCGGCGCGCGCCCGTCTGGCCGTAATCCGACCCGTTTACGTTCAGCACCGTCCTGCAATTCGTCCAGAATAACGGGTGCGCCGGGAAAGCCCCCTTCCCGCGCGCCGTCGCGGCGCCGCACGTTCTGGATTGCCCAATTCAGTGCCGCTTGTGTCGGTGTCGTCAGCGTATCGATGTCGTGACCATAGAGGCATAGCCCAGCTTCAAGGCGCAGGCTGTCGCGGGCCCCAAGACCGATTGGTGCCACATCAGGATGAGCCAGCAGCCGTTCAGCAAGAGCTGTCGCTTGATGGGCCGGCACCGAAATTTCGTATCCATCTTCGCCAGTATACCCGGACCGTGAAACCCAGCACGCAACACCGTCGAACGACAACACCGCGACATCCATAAATCGCATTTCAGCGGCCGCAGGGTCGAGTGCTGCCAATACCGCCGCTGATGCTGGGCCCTGTATGGCAAGCAAGGCGCGATCCGTGACTTCACTCACGGCGCAATCGCTCAGGTTGGCTTTCAGGTGCGCGATGTCATCGGATTTACATGCAGCATTCACAACGACTAGAATGTGATCGCCGCGGTTGGCCAGCATCAGATCATCCATGATCCCGCCCGCATCATTGGTCAAGAAACCATACCGCTGCCGGTTCAACGCCAAGCCCATAATATCGACGGGGATCAGAGTCTCCAGCGCTTGTGCAGCCGACTGGAAATCAGGTCCCTTGATGATGACCTGACCCATATGACTGACGTCAAATAAACCGGCCTTTTCGCGGGTGTGGGTGTGTTCTTGCATCACGCCCATCGGGTACTGCACTGGCATCGAATACCCGGCAAATTCCACCATCTTGGCGCCAAGCGATATATGCAGATCATGTAGCGGGGTACGCAGTAGGTCCGACATCGGCAGCCCTCTCGGCTACGGGCCGTCCAGATACCTGAGGTATCTTGCGGCACCACTTCAATGTGAAAGCCAGGCTTTCACGCGTGATGCCCCCTCTGTCCATGTGCCTGAGATTGCTATCCCGTCGGCGGGCACACTATGTATGCCACTCTCCAGAGTCTTCGTTTTGACGTCGGTCCATGGGCCTGAGAGTTTCCGGGGCGGTTGCTCCTTCGGCATCAGCTATGCTGATTCTCCCGACGTCTATGGATTAGTAAGCTGTCCAAAAGGTCGCAGGCAAGCGGTATTATTCGCGGCACCGGGTATTCGGGTGGATCATTACGTGCAGCACGCCAAGCATAAGGCACCTGGGATATTGGCCCGGCAATGCCCTTTGATTTGTCTATAATCCGTGCTCTCTCGCATGCCGCCATCAAATTCGCCTCAGTCGCAGACCGACCCGGGCGCGGGACTGCTTCACAACAGTTCCATCTGCGTCACATGTCAAACGGACCCGCCACCCCCCGGGTCCGGGACGTGAGGCGCTGGTTGCCAGCATCGTCTCTCTTTCCAGTTTCAGACAGAATGCGAACGTCGCTGTCCCGGATTTGTCTGCGCAGGACGTCAGGCTTTTCATCTGTCAGATGGATCAGCGCCACATGAAAAAACGGGTCAAAGATGGCCATGTGCAGCGGGTGAATGCCGCAGTCTGCAAACTGTGCAGACACGCCTGCCTGCGCTTGGTTATACCGTCAGCGAACGCGCGGATTGTCTGCTTCGGCGGCGCCGGATTGGTGACCATGGGAGAATTCGGCGAACACGACGCGGACGCCCCCCAGATCATCACGCGCCACCATCGTCCGCATGTGACACACAAGGCTCTAACCGGTATAGCTCTAGTTCACGGCGCAGATGCGGCAGGTGTCGCGCACGCTTGCGACGATGTCCTCGCCTTCCTCTTCGGTCATGGTCATCGGCTTTTCGCACAAGAAATAGAAGCCTGCGTTCAGGGACGCCTTGGTAATCTCTTAGTGGTTGGCGTCGGACGTCGCGATGGTCACCAGATCAAAGTGCCCGTCCACAAGGTTGCGCTCATGCGCCAGCATGTCCTGGCAGCTGCAGAAAGCGCGGTGCGGCGCCAGAGTGTCGTTGGAGGTCGGAGTGCGTCATTGTGAATGGATTACACATCCAGCGCCTGGTGCAGCGGTCGTCAGCCAAAACTAGCTAGCATCAGAACCTCGAAAGTCACGCAGACCCGATTGACCCCCTTGGCCAGCGCTCCTGCGACGGCCGGCCCGGCAAAGCCAACGGACACCACATGCCTGCCCGTGTCATCAGTCAGCAGCACCTCCGTCGCGTGGTCGTCCAGTCCGGTTCCCCTCTCTAGTCGCGTGCCTATAATGCTGCCAAGACCTTTGACCGCAACGGCAGGCTCATCCATCGCCGCGGTGATCTCTGCAAGAGCGTCCTCGATCATCATGTTCGGCCTGATGGCGGCAAGCACGGCGTTCGGCCGCGCGACACATCCGGTCCGGACGGGACAGAACAAAGTGAAGCCCGTCTCCGCGTCCGGCAGGCTGTCCATCAGAGCGCCTGTCAGGATCCAGACGTCTACCACGTGATCCTGTGACAGCACCGTCGCCTCGGCCAGCAGATGGCCGGCGTGATGGCCGCCCTGAGTGTCGGACCACAAGCCGTGGACATGGGCAAATGACGCGCCGTCCCGCCGGCCCAGATGCGCCCCGGCTCGCCGGATCGTGGCATTGGGCAGAGTCATGGCGTCGCTGTACCACGCGACATGGGTGTCGTCGGGCGCAGGGGCAGGGCGAACGAAGGTCAGCGTGGCCACCGGCAGATCGCGCAGGTCGAACCACGCCCCCATATCGCCTGCCACGTCGGTCATGGCCTGCAACAGGGTCGATCCGGCGCGCAACCTGACGCGCCGGTGTGTCGCCACGCAGGGCACGGCGGTGATCCGGTCCCCGGCCACCGGGCCGGGATGGACCAAGTGGCGACCCTCAGCCACTGGCCGCGTCACCCCGTGCGACAAGCTCGGCGCGGATCAGCTTCTTGGTGATCTTGCCATAGGCCGATTTCGGCATCGCTTCCCAGAACACCACCGTTTTCGGCATCTTGTAGCGCGGCACCTTGGCCGCCAGCCAGTCCAGCAGGGCAGCCCCCTCCGGCGCATCACCCCGAGCGACGCAGACGGCGATCCCCACCTCGCCCCAGACCGGGTCGGGCATGCCAAGCACGGCACATTCACTGATGCCCGGGTGCTGAAGGATCTTCTCCTCAATCTCGCGCGGATAGATGTTCGACCCGCCACTAATGTACATGTCCGAGGCCCGGTCGGTCAGATACAGGAACCCCTCCGCATCCATGTGCCCGAGATCTCCCGTCAGAAACCATCCGTCGCGGAACGCCTTGGCGTTGGCCTCCGGATTGTCGTGGTAGCCTGCAAAGACCGCAGGGCCAATGACAGCGACCTCGCCCGTCTCGCCCGCTGGCACCGCGCGGCCTTCGGCATCCTGCACCTGCACCTGCATCCCTGTGCGCGCAAAGCCACAAGTGCCGATGCGCATCGCCGCATCATCGGCAGAATGATGCGCGGGTGGCAACACGGTGATGTTGCCCGTAACCTCGCCCAGCCCGAAATACTGCACCAGCACCGGCCCCAGCACTTTCAGCGCGCGGACCTGATCGGCGCGATACATCGGCGCACCCGCGTAAATCAGGTAGCGCAAGGACGAATGATCGTGGTCGTGCACGGAGGGATGTTCCACCAGCAACTTCACGATGGTCGGCACGGTGAAGGCATTCGTAACACGCCACCTGGCGATCAGACGCCAGACCTCGGCTGCGTCGAACTTCGTACCGCCCGGCAGGATCGTCTTCACCCCGTGCGCCACCTGCGCCAACTGGTGAATCCCCGCCCCATGCGACAGGGGGGCCACGACGATGGAGGCATCGTCGGGACCCGTTCCCGGCATCAGGTCGCACAGGTGGTTCGTCACGACGAACGCCATCTGCCCGTGGGTCAGCACAGCCGCTTTCGGCTTGCCGGTCGTGCCGGAGGTAAAAAAGAACCACGCCGGATCGTCCCGGTCCACCGCTGCGGGCACCACCGTCGCCTCCGCGTGTTCCGCGACCAGCGTGTCGTAGTCATCCGCGCCCTCACCTCCGATGGTGACGGTAAACGCCACGTCGCAGGCGGCAATATGTTCTGCGAACTCTGCCCCCGCCAACAGCCCTCTGGCGCCCGAGGACGCCGCCAGCCAAGCTACATCCTCTGGCGTCTGGCGAAAGTTGGCGGGCACCCAGACGCAGCCGAGTTTCCAGCAGGCGAAGGCCGCTTCGAACATCTGGTTGCAGTTGGCGGATTGCACCAGCAGGCGGTCGCCCTTCTTCATCCTGTAGCGGTCGCGCAGGGCGGCCGCGAAGGCGGTCGACCGGGCCTCGATCCCGGCCCAACTCCATGTCGCATCACCCCAGACGAGGCCCACGTCCTCCGGGTGGCGCCGCGCGGACTCCGTCAGGAACTGCGACAGGTTCATCACGCGGGTCGAGACGGGCATCATGACACCCGTTCGAGGATCGAGGCATAGGACGCCACCGCCGCCCCGCCCATGTTGAACACGCCCGCAAGCTTTGCGTCGGGAATCTGCATCCCCCCCGCCTCACCCATCAGCTGCATCGCGGCCATGACGTGCATCGACACGCCGGTGGCCCCGATGGGGTGGCCCTTGGACTTCAGCCCGCCAGAGGGATTCACCGGCAGCCGCCCGTCCTTGGCGGTCCAACCTTCGCGGATCGCGCGCCCGCCCTGCCCCGGTGCTGTCAGCCCCATCGCCTCGTATTCCAGCAGTTCCGCGACGGTGAAGCAGTCGTGGGTCTCGACGAGGCTCAGGTCGTCGATGGTCACGCCGGCGGTGGCATAGGCCTGATCCCACGCCCGTCGCGCACCGTCGAACCGGGTCATGTCGCGGCGTGACAGCGCCAAAGGTTCGTTCGTATGACTGCGCGCCCGGAACCGGATCGCGCGATGCAGCTCCGCCGCGACCTCCGGTGCCGCCAGCACCAGCGCCGCCGCCCCGTCAGACACCAGCGAACAGTCGGTGCGCCGCAGCGGACCCGCGACAAGCGGGTTCTTCTCGGACACGGCATTGCAGAAGGCCACGTCGAAATCGCGCCGCATGTGGGCGAAGGGGTTCTGCATGCCGTTGTGGTGGTTCTTGGCGGCGATCATCGCCAGCTCTTCCGACCGGTCGCCGTATTTCTGAAAGTAGTTTGCGGCAATCTGACCGAACAGTCCGGCAAATCCGCCACCCACGCCCGATTCCTCGCGCCGGTAGGAGGCGCCGAGCAGGATGTCACCCACCTCCACCCCCGGCGTGGCGGTCATCTTCTCGGCCCCCACGACCAACGCGATCTTGCCCCGCCCACTGGCGATGAAATCCATCGCGCCATGCAACGCGGCGGACCCCGTGGCACAGGCGTTTTCATATCGCGTCGCGGGCACGCGGCTCAGCGCATCGTTACCCATGCCGACCAGCGCGCCCTGAAAGTCCTGATCCGAGAAACCGTTATTGAACACACCGACAAAAATGCCGTCGACGTCCTCTGCCGCGACACCGGCGTGATCCAGCGCGGGGCCGGTGACCTCAGCCATCAGGGCTTCAGTATCCGCCGCGTCACTGCTGCCAAAGGCGGTGTGGGCCCAGCCCACGATATTGGGGTCGGTCATGTCTTGTCCTCCAATGGGGGCTGCGGCATCCGCCGCGCCAATCTTGTCTCGATATCACGCGCCTCGCGCTTCAGCAGCGCAGCCAGTTCCGTATCGCGCGGCGGCTGCATCCGGCTGTCGATTGCCGCGATGGACAAGGCACCTGCGATCGATCCGTCCGGCCGTCGCAAGGCCACGCCCACGCCCCAACTGCCCCCGACGATGCGACCGGGGTTCAACGCGAATCCCCGTGTCCGCGTTGCGGTGACGTCGCTGCGCAGCAGGTCCGCGTCGTAGGTCGGATAGTCCGCCATCATCCGGGCGGCATTGTCCGCCAGCACGATCTCGATCTCCCCATCCGGCAAGGCACTCAGCATGGCAAGCGATCCCGCCCCGATGCCGAGCGGGTGCTGCGCCCCCGTCTCCAGCGCATGGGTGCGGATCGGGAATGATCCTTCCTCGCGGTGCAGGCAAACGGCCGCGGACCCGCGCCGCATGTTAACAAAGGCCGTGTCGCCGCTGTCCCGCGCCAGCCGCACGACCGCGTCCGCCGCGATTTCCAGCAGGCCGTGGCGCGGTGTGGCCAACGTCCCGAGCACGTAACTTTCCTCGCCCAGATGATAGCGGCGTGTCCCCGCGTCCTGTTCCACCAGTCCGCCCCGGATCAACGCCAGCATCAGCCGCCGCACCGTCGGCTTGCCAAGACCGGACCCTGCGATCAGACCGGACAGCGACACGCCCAGCGTCCCCGCGCGGGCCACCGTTTGCAACAGGACAAGCGCCCGGTCCACGGATTGCGTGCCGCTGACGGGACCAGCCTCCAGGTCTTTCACGATATGGACCATCCTTCGTTTCATTTATCTGGCTTCACCGGCTTTCACCCCAAGACCTGCCCATTACTGCATATAAAGCAAGAAATATCTTGCTCTGCGACATGATGTCTGTTCCACATTGTGCAGTCTTGAGGGAGGAATTGTAATGAACATGATCTTGAAGGCCACCTTGGCCGCGATACTTGCCACCACCGCACTATCCGGGGCGGCCCATGCCGAAACCCTGCGCCTGTCGCACAACACCGGCGACACGACGACTTGGCAAAAGGGCGCGGACAAGTTCGCGGAACTACTGAAGGAAAAGACCGACGGCGCCTATGACGTCCGCGTCTTTCCGAACGCACAGCTCTCCGGTGGCGACCAGATGAAGCAGGCCGAGATGGTCGGCCGCGGTGCGCTCGACCTCGTCGTGACCTCGGCGATCAACGTGACACCGCTGGTGCCTGAAATGGCCGTCTTCTCTCTTCCTTACCTCTACAAGGACTACGCGCAGGTCGATGCCACCACGCAAGGCGAGCCCGCCAAGCTGCTGGAGGACATCCTGCGCGAAAAGGGGATCGAAGTCCTCGCCTGGGGCGAAAACGGCTTTCGTGAAGTCACCAACAACGTCCGCCCGATCAAGTCGCCCGACGACATGAAGGGCCTGAACATGCGCGTCGCGGGGCCGATGTATATCGACGTGATGAACGCCCTCGGCGCGAACCCCCAGCAGATGCAGTGGGGCGAGACGATGACCGCACTTCAGCAGGGTGTCGTCGACGGTCAGGAAAACCCGATCGGCGCCGTCATTATCCCGCAGCAGGTCTTCGAGGTGCAGAAGTATCTGACGACGTGGCACTACTCCTACGACCCGATCTTCCTTGGCGTGTCGACCAAGGTGTGGGACGGCCTCGACGCCGCGACACAGGATGACATGCGCGCCGCCGCAACCGAGGCGATGGCATACCAGCGCGAGATTACCCGCAAGGGCACC
This sequence comes from Loktanella sp. M215, assembly GCF_021735925.1. NCBI lineage: Bacteria > Pseudomonadati > Pseudomonadota > Alphaproteobacteria > Rhodobacterales > Roseobacteraceae > Loktanella > Loktanella sp. M215. Next base: position 63,610 of record NZ_WMEA01000007.1, on the reverse strand, counting down.
GAGGACGGCGTCGCCTTCCTGCGCGACAAGGGGATGGAGGTCTACGAGCCCTCCAAGGAGGAACTTGCCGCCTTCCGCACCGCGACTCAGCCCGCCTTCGACACATGGGCCGACAAGGTCGGCACGGACATCGTCGGCAGCTTTCAGGACGCCATCGCCGCGACGCCCGCCAACTAAGACCACTGCGGCGCGACCCTTGGGAAGGGGTCGCGCCGATCCGGGGAGGAGAGAAACGTGCGCTTCGTGCTGCAAGAATTCGAGAAGATCGTCTGCGCCCTGCTGTTCCTGGCTATGACGCTGATCGGCTTCGTCAACGTCGTGGTGCGCTACGCCACCCACTATTCCTTCGCCGCGTCAGAGGAAGTGCTGACCAACGGTTTCCTGCTGTTGACGGTCTTCGGTGCAGCGATCGCCGCCCGGCGGGGCGAGCATCTGGCCGTAACGCTGGTGCAGGACGCCCTGCCCCGACGCGCGGCACAGGCGGTCTTCATCCTGTCGGTCATCCTCTCCGTGATCCTGCTGGCGGCGTCGGCGTGGTTTTCCTGGGTTACGGCGATGAACCAGATCGAGAGCGGCATGCGCAGCTATGCCCTTGGCCTGCCCGCCTGGTGGTATCAGATCGGCCTGCCCTTCGGCTTTGCCCTCATCATCATTCGCTACCTGCAACACGCGTCCGAGACATGGCACGCGCCCCGCGCCGAACCTCAGGCGACCCCCAGTGTCTGACATTCTTGGCATGGGTGCCGGCACCCAGATGATCGTCGTCTTCTTTCTGCTGATGGCCCTGCGGGTCCCCGTGGCCTTCGCCCTCGGCCTCTCGGCGATGTATGCTATGTGGCTGATCGGTTTCGGCTTTGACCTCGCCGGCGACCTGATCGCGACCGGCATCTCGAAATACGCGCTGCTGGCGATCCCGTTCTTCATCCTCGCCGGCACGCTGATGGGGACACTGGGTATCGCGGAGCGCATGATCCGCTTCTTCCGCATCCTGATCGGCGATCTGCCCGGCGGCATGGGCGTCGTCGGCACTGTCGTTTGCCTGTTCTGGGGCGCCGTCTCCGGCTCCGGCCCGGCCTCCGTCGCCGCCATCGGTCCGATGATCATCAAGGGGATGGAGGAGGACGGCTATCCCCGCGCCGCCGCCGCCGCGCTCGTCTGCACCGGGGCCGCGTTTTCCATCGTGATCCCACCCTCCATCGGCCTCGTGATCTATGGCGTGATTGCGGAAACCTCGATCTCCGCCCTCTTCACCGCCGCCATCGTGCCGGGGCTGTTCATGGGCCTGCTGATGCTGGTCGTCCTGCCCTTCATCAAGCCGCGTGGCCGCGCGGGCCTCGACAAGCTGGCACCCGCGCCCGCAAGCGACGGCTACTGGCGCGATCTGGGCCGCAGTTTCCGGGAATCCTTCTGGGGCCTGATGACCCCCGTCGTGATCCTTGGCGGCATCTACTCCGGCATCTTCACCCCGACCGAGGCGGCGCTGGTCGCCACCGTCTACGCCATCGCCGTCGGCGCCTTCGCCTATCGCACGCTGACTGTCCGCACGTTGTATGATGCACTGACAGAGGCTGCCGCATCCTCTGCCGTCGTCATGCTGGTCGTGGCTTACGCGAGCCTCTTCGGTTGGGTCGTCACGGTCGAAGACCTCGTTGGCCAGTATTCCGGGCAGTTGTTGGGCCTGTCGGACAACGGTGCCGTGATCCTGATGGTCATCATGCTGATCCTGCTGATTGCGGGCATGTTCATGGACCCGGTGACGGTCATGTTCATCTCTCTCCCAATCTTCATGCCGGTCGTCCGCGAACTGGGCTGGGACCCGGTCTGGTTTGGCGTGCTGGTCATGGTGAACCTCGCCATCGGCCTGATCACGCCGCCCGTGGGCATCAACCTGTATGTCGCGGCCAATATCACGCGCATGCCGCTGGAACGTATCGCCCGTGCGGCGCTGCCGTTCCTGGCGATCAGCGTCATCGGCCTCGCCATCGTGGCAGCCATCCCAGCCCTGTCCCTGTTCCTGCCGGAGATGCTGAAATGACCCAAACCGTTGCCCTGATCACCGGTGCCGCCCGCGGCATCGGCCTCGCCACAGCGACCCTCTTTCACGCCGAGGGCCGCCGCGTTGTCATGCTGGACCGCGACGCCGAGGAATTGGAAAAGGTCGCTGCAACCCTGCCCGGCACCCTCGCCGTCACCTGCGATGTCTCCAGCCCGCTGCAGGTGGCGCAGGCGGTGGCGGAAATCGAGCAGTCTTGTGGCCGCCTCGACATACTTGTGAACAACGCGGGCGTTGCGGACTTCGGGCCGCTGGCCGAGACGGACTTCGCCCGTTGGCGCCGCGTGATGGAGACAAACCTCGACGGCGTCTTCCTCATGTCGCAGGCCTGCCTCCCGCTGCTGTCCGCCCGCGGCGGTGCCATCGTCAACATCGCCTCGATCTCGGGCCTGCGGGCGTCCACCCTGCGCATCGCCTACGGCACGTCGAAGGCCGCCGTCATCCACTTGACCAAACAGCAGGCGGCGGAACTGGGCGAGGTCGGCATCCGTGCCAACTGTGTCTGCCCCGGCCCGGTGAACACGAAACTGGCGCTCGCGGTCCATTCGCCCGAAATCCGCGCCGCCTATCACGATGCGATTCCCCTGAACCGCTACGGGACCGAGCGCGAGATCGCGGACGTCATCTGCTTCCTTGCCAGTGAACGGGCCAGCTACGTCACGGGTCAGGTCGTGGCGGCAGATGGCGGATTCGAATCCACCGGCGTCGGCCTGCCCGCATTGCGGTAAAGCAGCCCGGCGCAGATGACCGCGAAGATCAGCGCCCGGCAGACTCCGTCAGTGAACCTTGACGAACCGAGACGCCTGCCGCGGCATCGCATGCAGCGGACTGGCCAAGCGGCGTAGGGTATAGATTTTCTCTTCAAAGATCTCTGACCGTCTGGCGCATGACCCTGTCCCGCTGTCTCGTCAGAAGCATGTTCGGGCAAACTCCCCCCGCACCAATATCTTTACAAAAGTATTAAAGTAATACTTAATGACCTAACATCATGTTTTGGGAGGAACACCATGTCTATCAGATCAGCATTGCTTGCCAGCGCCGTTGCCCTGTCCCCGCTTGCCGCCGCGGCGCAGGACATGACCATCGGCTTCTCGCAAATTGGCTCGGAATCCGGGTGGCGCGCCGCCGAGACGACCGTGACCAAGCAGGAAGCCGAAAAGCGCGGTATCGACCTCAAGTTCGCGGATGCGCAGCAGAAGCAGGAAAACCAGATCTCTGCGTTGCGGTCGTTCATCGCGCAGGGTGTCGATGCGATCCTGATCGCACCGGTCGTCGCGACAGGCTGGGACGGCGTGCTGGAGGAGGCCAAGGATGCGGACATCCCGGTCATCCTGCTCGACCGCACCGTCGATGCGCCAGAGGACCTCTATCTGACCGCCGTGACCTCAGATCTCGTGCACGAAGGCGAAGTCGCCGGCCAGTGGCTGGTGGACGAAGAGGCCGGCGCCGACTGCAAGATCGTGGAGTTGCAGGGCACGACCGGATCGTCGCCCGCCATCGACCGCAAGAAGGGCTTCGAGAACGCCATCGCCGGGCATGACAACCTCAAGATCGTGCGCTCTCAGACCGGCGACTTCACCCGCAGTCAGGGCAAGGTCGTGATGGAAAGCTTCCTCAAGGCCGAAGGCGGTGCAAACATCTGCGCACTTTACGCCCACAACGACGACATGGCCGTTGGCGCGATACAGGCGATCAAGGAAGCGGGTCTGAAACCCGGCACAGATATCAAGATCGTGTCGATCGATGGCGTGCCGGACGCCCACCTCGCCATCGCCAATGGCGAGATGAACGCCACGATCGAGCTGACGCCGGACATGGCCGGCCCCGCGCTGGACGCCCTTGCAGCCTACAAGGCCGACGGCACCATGCCGCCGAAGTGGATCCAGACGGAATCGCGGCTCTATACTGCGGCCGACGACAACCAGGCGGTCTACGAAACAAAGAAGGGTCTGGGCTACTGATGTAAGCGGGCCACCGCGGCCCGCGATCAGTCGGACGACACCCTGCGACTTGCGCAGGGTGTCGTCCCCTCCTTCCTGCCCGAGGACGACTCCATGACCGACACCCCGCGCCCGGTGCTGCACGCCAAGGGCATCTCGAAATTCTTTCCCGGCACGGTCGCGCTGGACAACGTCGACCTGACCCTGCAGGCAGGAGAGATCCATGCCCTGCTGGGCGAGAACGGCGCCGGCAAGTCGACTCTGATCAAATGTCTGACCGGCGTGTATCGCCGCGACGGAGGAGAGATCGTGCTCGACGGCACCCCCATCGATCCGAAATCGACACATCACAGCCAGACGCTGGGCATCGGCACGGTTTACCAAGAGGTCAACCTGCTGCCGAACCTGACTGTGGCCGAAAACCTCTACCTTGGCCGCCAGCCGATGCGCGGCCCCTTCGTGGATCGCCGCCGGATGAATGCCGCCGCGGGCGAGTCGCTGCGGGGGTTCGGCATCCGGATCGATCCGACGCAGCCGCTGTCCACCTTTTCCGTCGCGATCCAGCAGGTCGTGGCCATCGCCCGCGCGGTCGAGATGTCGGGCAAAGTGCTGATCCTCGACGAACCCACCGCCAGCCTCGACCATGACGAGGTGCAACTGCTGTTCGGCGTGATCCGCCAGCTGAAGAAACGCGGCCTCGCCGTCGTCTTCATCACCCATTTCCTTGATCAGGTCTTTGAGATCTGCGACTGCGCCACCGTTCTGCGCAACGGGCAGGTTGTGGGCCGCCTCGACCTTGCCAGTGCCACGCGCAACGACGTCATCAACCTGATGCTGGGCCGCCAGCTGGCCGCCCGCGTGCGTGCCCCCGCGCCCAAGGTCGACGGACGCACGCTGTTGCAGATCGAGGGTCTGCAGAAGACCGGGATGCTGGACGCCTTCACGCTCGACCTGCGCGAGGGCGAGGTCGTGGGTCTGGCCGGGCTACTGGGATCGGGCCGGACCGAGACGGCCAACCTGATCTTTGGCGCGGTCAGGGCGGATCAGGGCCGTTTGCGCCTGCGCGGACAGGACATTCAAATCCGCAATCCTCGCGACGCCGTCGCCCACGGTTTCGCGCTTTGCCCCGAGGATCGCAAGACCGAAGGCATCGTCGGCGATCTGTCCGTGCGCGACAACATCGTGCTGGCGCTGCAGGCCCGGCAAGGCTGGATGCGCCCGGTGCCCCGCAAAAAGGTCGATGCCATCGCCCAGCATTACGTCCGCACATTGGACATCCGGCTGGCGAACCTCGACATGCCGATCCGGCTGCTGTCGGGGGGCAATCAGCAGAAGGCGCTGCTGGCCCGCTGGCTGGCCACCGACCCGGATTTCCTGATCCTCGACGAACCCACCCGTGGCATCGACATCGGCGCCCACGCCGAGATCATTGCCCTGATCGGCCGCCTGCAGCAGGACGGCATGGCGCTGCTGGTCGCCTCCTCCGAGATGGAGGAGCTGGTCGCCTATGCCAACCGCGTCGTCGTGCTGCGCGACCGCAAACAGGTCGGAGAGTTGGTCGGCGAAGACGTGACCTCCGACAACATCATCCGCGCCATCGCGGCGGACCCGGTGCGGGAGGCGGTGGCATGATGGGCCGCGCCCTGATGCGGCGGATCGCGCCGCAACTGATCATCTTGGCCATCGTGCTGGGCCTCAACCTGCTGGTCTTTCCCGATTTCCTGAAGGTCGAACTGCAGAACGGTCGGCTGTTCGGCAACCTGATCGACGTGCTGAACCGGGGTGCGCCGACGGCGCTGCTGTGCCTTGGCATGACCCTGGTGATCGCGACCAAGGGGATCGATTTGTCCGTCGGCGCGGTAATGGCCATCGCTGGCGCGACGGCCGCGTCTCTCGTCGTGGACGGGCACCATTTCCTGACGGCCGTGGCCGGTGCGCTGGCCGTCGGCGCGCTGTGCGGGCTGTGGAACGGGATCCTTGTGGCGGTGCTGCGCATCCAGCCGATCGTGGCGACGCTGGTGCTGATGGTCGCCGGGCGCGGGATTGCGCAGCTGATCACCGGCGGCACGATCCTGACGTTCCTCGACCCCGGCCTGATCCATCTGGGCGCAGGCACCGTCCTTGGCGTGCCGACACCGGTGGTGATCTGGCTGGCCCTTGGCACCTTCGTCGCGATCTTCGTGCGCCGCACGGCGCTGGGGATGCTGATCGAATCCATCGGCATCAACGAGGCATCGTCGCGGCTTGCCGGCATCAACAGCCGCGTCCTGCTGATCTGCGTCTACGTCGTCTCGGGCCTCGCGGCCGGGATCGCGGGCATCATCGTCGCCGCCGACATTCAAGGGGCAGACGCCAACAACGCCGGGCTGTGGCTGGAACTCGACGCGATCCTCGCTGTCGTCATCGGCGGCAACTCCCTGCTGGGCGGTCGCTTCTCGATCATCGCGTCGCTGCTGGGGGCCATGATCATCCAGTCCGTGAACTCGCTGATCCTGCTGTCCGGTCTGCCGCCGGAGTTCAACCTGATCATCAAGGCGCTGCTGATCCTCGCGATCCTCGTGATCCAGTCGCCCAAGGTCAGCCACCTGCTTTACATCCTGCGCGCCTCTGCACCCCAAACCGCCCGCAAACCCCTGCCACCGCTGAAGGAGGGTCACCGATGATCCGGTCCACCCACCTGCCCCTGTTGATCACGCTGGCGACGTTCGTACTGGCCTACGCGCTCTGTGCCTCGCAGTATCCCGCGATGCTGTCGCTGCGCGTGGTAGCCAACCTGTTGACCGACAATGCCTTTCTGGGCATCGTCGCGGTCGGCATGACCTTTGTCATCCTGTCGGGCGGGATCGACCTGTCAGTCGGTTCCGTCATCGCCTTTACCGGCGTCTTTCTTGCCGTAATCCTGCGTGACACCAGCATCCACCCGCTGGCGGCCTTTGCCCTCGTGCTGGTCATCACCGCGACCTTCGGTGCGGCGATGGGCGCTGTCATCCACTATCTGGAAATGCCGCCGTTCATCGTGACGCTGGCTGGCATGTTCCTGGCCCGTGGTGCCGCCTACGTCCTGTCGACGGATTCCGTGCCGATCAATCACCCGTTCTACGACACGCTGCAACAGATCTACTGGAAGACCGCCAGTGGCGGGCGCTTTCGCCTGATCGGCGGGGTGATGATCCTGACCTTCATCGTCGGTGCCCTCGTCGCCCACCGCACCCGGTTCGGACAGAACGTCTATGCCCTGGGCGGCGGCGGTGCGACGGCGCGGCTGATGGGCGTGCCGCTGGCCTCGACCACCATCGGGATCTATGCCATCTCGGGGGGCCTCGCGGGACTGTCGGGCATCGTCTTCTCGCTTTACACCTCGGCAGGGTATTCGCTGGCCACCGTCGGCGTGGAACTTGACGCCATTGCCGCGGTCGTCATCGGCGGCACGCTGCTGACGGGCGGCTACGGATTTGTCGCAGGGACATTCTTCGGCATCCTGATCATGGGGCTGATCCAGACCTACATCGTCTTCGATGGAACGCTGTCGAGCTGGTGGACAAAAATCGTCATCGGAGGTTTGCTTTTCGCATTCATCCTTCTGCAAAAGGGACTGACTTGGGCATCGACGGCACGCAGAAAAGCAGCGACTGGCTTCGTCACGCCATCATGAATTTCGTCCATTACGGCGCACGGGACGAACGCGCGTCGAACCATACCACCTTCGTCGTCGATCAGCTGGGACGCGCGATCGTTGCAGGGGAATACCGGGCGGGCACGATGATCCCCCTCGATCCCGATCTCTGCGAGATGTTCGGCGTCTCGCGCACGGTCGTGCGCGAGGCCAAGAAGACGCTGATCGCCAAGGGTCTGATCCAGTCAAAGGCCAAGGTCGGCACCCATGTCCGCGCGGCCGACGACTGGAACATGTTCGACGAAGATGTGCTCATGTGGCACGCGGCCCAAAAGAACCCGACGCAATTCTACGAAGAGCTGTTCGAAATCCGGATTATCTTTGAACCCGCGGCCGCGGCAAAGGCCGCCAAACTGGCGAACGTGGTGGACTCGGCACGGCTGACGCAGCTGTGCGACGACATGGAACATGCCGCCGACCGTGCCGCCTTTGCCGTGGCGGACTACGAATTTCACAAGCAGATCCTGAAGCTGTCGCAGAACCGCTTCCTGCATTCATTGGGCGACATGGTGCAGACAGCACTCTATTCCCTGTTCATGACCGAGGCGAATGACGCCTTTCCACAAAGCAAGGTCGAAGTGTCGCGCAAGCACCGCGCGATTGCCACGGCCATCGCGCGCGGCGAAGCCGCGTTAGCCCACGCGGCGATGACCGAGGTGATCAGCGAAAGTTTTCACCGCACGCGTCTGCGCTATGCGACAGGGCCGTAGATCAAGCGGAACGACACAATGCAACTGGGGCGCGACGGACAGCCGGCCCCCGGCGGGAACTGCGGTGCAAAGGTCGACCACGGTAGCGGCGCGATGGTGACAGCTGAGCCATCAATGTCCGAACGAGAGATCGGGAAACTGCACGCCAGGATCGGCCAGCGCGTCGTGGAGCGCGATGTTTTGGCAGCATCCCAGTCCTTTTGAGTTGAACCTTTCAAAAGATCAGCGGGACGCATTTTGGTGCGTTCTATGGTTTGGTTGTGCCTTGGGCGTAACAGGTCAGCCGGTTGGCCAGCATGCCGATTGCGATGTGTAACATGACGGTCAGGCACGCCAGAACGATCAAACTGGCAAACATCAGGTCAATTTTTGCACGACCATTGGCAAGCAGCATCAGATAGCCAAGCCCCTGAGAGGCCCCGACCCATTCGCCAATGACCGCGCCAATTGGAGCATAAACTGCCGCAAGCCGGAGCCCCGTGCCTAGGCTGGGAAGCGCTTGGGGTATTTGAATGTGCCGCATGAAATTCCACGTGTCTGCGTCCATCGAAATCGACAAATCACGGTAGCCGCTGTCGATCCGCGTCAACCCGTCGTGGAAAGCGGACGTGACCGGAAAGTAGATGATCAGAACCGCCATCACAATTTTTGATCCCATGCCGTAGCCGAACCAAAGCGTCAGCAACGGAGCCAATGCAAAAACGGGTACGGCTTGGGTGAACACAAGTATCGGCAACATCAGCCGTTCGGCGGTCTTTGACATCGCCAGCTGAATCGCTGTTGCAACGCCAAGTACCGTGCCAATCAGCAGCCCAAGTACGACCTCGATCGCTGTGACCCACGCATTTTCTGCGATGATCACGCGGCTTTTGTATGCGGCCTGCGCGACCCGCCAAGGGGACGGCAGAATGAAGTGGGGCGCGTCGGTGACAATGACCAGCACTTGCCACGAAGCCAGCCCGATCAACAAGGCCAGCAAGGTATCCCAAAACCTCATGCGGCAGTCCCTCGCAAATACGCAAGCAACTGGGCCTGACATGCGAGTGTTTCCGCCGCGTTGATGTCTCTAGGAGCTGCGGATTCAGGGACTGGCCAGTTTTGCGTCTCTTGCGCTGACATGATGGTAATCTGATGCGCCAAACGTGCGGCTTCGGCAGGATCATGGGTGACCAATAAAACGGTACGGTCATTCAAAACGTCGGTCGCCAGTTCCTGCATGTCGGCCCGTGTGCCTGCATCAAGGGCTGAAAACGGCTCGTCCAGAAACACGATGGGACGATCCTCAAAAAGTGCGCGCGCGAGGGCCTGGAGTGCCCCCATCGAGTGGCCCATTTTGAATGTTAGTGCATGGTCGGTCTTTGGTCTATCGGGACGATGCTCTTGGGCGCCGGCGGCCGGTATCCCAAAGCGCTGTGTGGCCTGACCGTGTTGTAGTGACGACGCCAGCGTTCGATCAGGATCTGGGCCTCTCGTAACGTGGTGAAGACCTCGCCGTTGAGCAGCTCATCCCGGAAACGGGCGTTGAAGCTCTCGCAGTAGCCGTTCTCCCACGGTGAGCCAGGTGTGATGAACGCGGTTTTCGCGCCCACGGCACCGATCCAGGCACGCACCTTCTTGGCAATAAATTCTGCGCCATAGCATGTTGGGAATGAAGTGCCGTTCAAGGTTATGGCCGCCTGCGCAGCCTCCAAAATTGCGCAGCAGGCGGCCATAACCGGGTCTCGGGTCTCTATGGTGGTTTTGCGAACCACACCACAGAGGAGACCGGCCATGGCCAAGGTTGAACATACTTCGGATGCCCGCGTTCTGGTAGGCATCGACATTTCCAAACACCGGCACGAGGTGCTGATTGCCGTCCCGGGCAAGACGCGGCGGCGGCGCATGACGATCACCAATTCCACCGACGACTTCATGCGCCTGATCGCGATCTTGCGGGAATATGGCCTGCCGGTCCGGATCGGGTTTGAGGCCACCGGCAACTATCACCGTGTGCTGATGTATCATCTCGGCGTCGCCGGGTTCGACCTGAAGCTGGTATCCTCGGTCGCCCTCGCCCGCACACGCGAGGCGCTGCACAACAGCTGGGACAAGAATGATCCGAAGGATGCGCAAGTCATCTTGCACATGCTGCAAATCGGCGCGGTGCAGATCTTCCAGGACCCGATGGTCGCCGGTACGAATGACATTCAGGAATTGTCCAAGACTCATGATGCGGTGTCGCGGTCCAAGACCGAGCTGTGGCATCGGATTTTGACCCACTATCTGCCACTTTATTTTCCCGAGGCCGACCGCTTCCACCGCAGCTCGCGCACCGACTGGTTCCTGGCCTTCCTCGAGATGTTCCCGTCTCCACACATGATATCTGCCCTGACCAAGGATGAGTTCACCAAGGCGGCCTGGGAAGTGGTTGGACGCAAGGTCGAGAAGACCCTCATGTTGTCAGATATTTACGAGACGGCGAAGACTTCCGCGGGGCTGCCCGTGTCGCCGGATTCTGACGCCATCAGGATGTTCCGCATGATGCTGGCCGAAGGCAGAAGCCTGATCCGCCAACGCAATGCCATCGAAGGCCGTGCCGTCGAACTGCTCGGCGATCGTCCCGATTACCTGCTGCTGCGCACCATTCCCGGCATCGGGCCGATCAACGCCCTGACGATCCTGGCCGAGACCGGTGACCTGCGCCGCTTCCGTCATCACCGGCAGTTTCTGAAGTTTTGCGGCATGGATCTGGCAACCGTCCAGTCCGGCATGTTCCGCGGTCGAAGCAAGATCTCCAAATACGGCAACGCCCGTTTGCGCCGCACTTTGTGGCTTGCAGGGCAGACGGCGGTCATGAAGAAGGCCAACAGCTTCCGCGACAAGTTCGAGCGTTACATTGCGCAAGATCGTCACAACCCGGATTTGCGCCGCAAGGCTTACACAGCCATCGCCGCAAAGATGGCCCGCACCATTCACGCCGTGATCAAATCCGGCGAACCCTATCGTCCCTTCTTCGAGGGGACGAGCCCAGGCGGAAGGACCCCTCTCTGTAGAGCCGTGGAGGCAGGTTCCTGACCTCGTAGATAATGTTCGGGCCTTCCGCTTGGGATTTAGGATCTCGTCTTAAGGACGGTGAGGGCGGCATCGTGGCCGACCCTGTATTTGCTATGGGAGAGACCACTTCTTGACGGCGGAGCCCGCCTGGGCAACAATTCAAAAGGTATCCGGTAGCTCGGATGCCATGTGATCTGACGCCCTAAACAGCGTTTTGTTCCCGAGCTAGGACGTTGTCCGACCTTATGTATTCCGGCGGACCGCGTGAGGCATGAACAGATCAGTCAAGGCGTCGACCACATCCGTTGAATTGAGCCTGCGTTTGACCCGGATCACCAGCGCCTCCTTCGTGAACTCTTCGATGATGTTGAGCGTGCGGAAGACTCGCCCGTCGTGGGTCCGGTCCTGGACAAAGTCATAGGACCAGACATGGTTCGGACGCTCGGGTCGGAGCCGGACGCAGGAGCCATCATTCAGCCAAATCCGACCTTTCTTGGGCTGCTTTTGTGGGACGCCTCACGCCCTTCCTGCCGCCAGATCCGGTCGACCCTTTTATGGTTCACATGCCAGCCACTGTTGTTCAGCAGTCCCGTCGTCATTGTCGCTCGGACCAATGGCGCAACAATGACGACCATGCGATATCCATAGCGGCCAAACTCTTCGGCCAACGCGGTGATGTCCTCGGTCAGCCGGGCTTCGTCCGGCAGACCACAGGGCACCTTGCGGCTTACGTCGAGCGATGCTGACCCAATGTGCGGCAAACCCGGCGCTCCGATACACTGAGGGTTTGCCGCACATGATCAATGCACTGCCTGCGGCGAGAAGGGCTCAGTAGTTTCCCCGTGCAGCCTCGGCCAGGATCATCTTATCCAACGTCAGATCCGAGACAGCACGTCTGAGTCTGCTATTCTCGGCCTCCAGCTCTTTCAGCCGCTTGAGCTGATCCCGGCTCATGCCGCCATACTCCTTGCGCCACCGATAGTAGGTCTGAACCGTGACACCGATCTGCCGCACGGCCTCCTGAACCGATTTGCCTTGCCCTTGCAGCACTTCAACTTGTCGCAGCTTCAGCACGATATCCTCGGGCTTCTCTCGCTTGCCACCCATCTCGTCGTCCTCATGAAAACGGGATAATTCTATCCCAAAAGGTGGACCACTTCAGTGGGGGCACTCTAGTGCCCTGATCACATTCTTTTAGATTCTCAAAGCGGACATTGGTAAACCATGCCGCATCACGTCAATTAAGCTCTTCGCCGCCCCTCGCTCGAACGGCCGCAGTCGGTTTAGCGTAGGAATCCACACGCTCCCGCAAACGACACCCCACAGTGGCGCCACCGCTCAGACATACTGACCAGAAAAGTTTGTCGGGGCGGCGCGTGGGCAGACGACGGGCGTCGTGCTAGCCTCTAGCAGCTGACAGGTCTGGACTGGGAGGTGCCTGACGTCAGCATCGGGCTCAAAGAAAGATGTTCAGCGCGATGACGGCCAACAGGACGAGGATCAGCCGGTCAAAGACAGCCGCCGACAGCCGCAGGGCCAACGCCTCTCCCAACGGCATCGCGGCCAGGATGACAAGGAACGCGCCGGTGCTGATGACCAGCCCGTGCCATGTCAGGATGCCGTACCCCACCAGAAACGGGATCTGCGCCAGCGTCATCGCGCTAAAGAACAGTGAAATGGTCGCGATGAAGGCGGCGCGCGACATGCGCAAGGCGTTGACGAAGCTGATCGAGACCGGCGCGCTGATCCCCGTCGCCCCCTGCAACAGCCCGCCAATCGCACCAACCGGCAAGGCAAGCCGCCCCGCAGCCCTCCGCGACAAAGCCCAGTCCGGGCGCAGCAGGCGGAACAGGATGTAGGCAACGATCATCACCGCCATCGTGTTCAGCAGGATCTGTGGTGACACACGTGCCAGCATCACCGTGCCCAGTGCCGCTCCGGCCAGACCGCCGCCGGCAAAGACCCAAGCAAAAGGTCCGGTCGGCACGTCCGCGCGATAGCGCCAGCCCTGCACCACATTCGACAGCAGGTTCGACACCATCATCGCCACGATGGCCGTCTGGACGCCGTAGAACAGCGAAATCACCGGCACGGCCACAATCGGTGCCCCTGCCCCGGTCGCCCCCTTCAAGACACCGCCGATGACCAGCGCGCCGACGCAAAGCGCCAGATGCAGCCAGACGTCGGGCGACATCGTCATTCAGTGGGCCTCCGACACGGCGACCTGCACATCCAGCAAGGCGGCCCGACCCTCCTCGCGGATCGCCGACAGGGCGCGTGCCAATGCGGCCGGCAGGTCTTCGGCCAGTGTCACCCGCTCTGCATGCGCCCGGCTTGCGCGCGCGATCTGCACAAAGTCGGGCACGGGCGATAGCGACGTCAACGGCATGATGTTGGCCTTGACCGCAGCACCTTCTGGATAGCCACCCACAACCGAACGTCGTACCGCGTTCCACATGCCATTGTTCTTGACGATGACAAGGACCGGCAAAGCCAGCGCCTCGGCGATCTGATGGCACGCGACCGGGTTGGCAAAGATGTAGGACCCGTCCCCCATCGCCGCGATCGTCAGCTTCCCGGGGCGCGCAAGTTGCGCCCCCAGCGCCGCCCCGAAGGCCCAGCCAAGGCCGCCGGAATGAGGATTGGAGAACAGCCGGTTCGGCCCCTTGAGCTGCATCGCGCCGGGCACGAGGCCCAGTTCGCTGAAAATCACGGCATCGTCGTCCATGACGTCAGACAGGCACCGGCTCAGCCACTCGGCCCCCATCGGGTCGGCGGCGCGGGCGGTGTCGACCGTGCGGTCCATCGCTGCACGGCGTGTCCGGCTGCGGTCTGTCAGATCGGTCTGACGTTTTGAACGCGCATCGTCAGACGTGCTCATCGCATCCGCGATGGCGGACATGGTGGCAGCCGGATCGCCCGTGATAGAGAGTGCGGCGGGATAGCCGCGTATCGGCATGCGGGTGAACTGCGGGTCCGTCCCGATGTGGATCACCTTCGCGTCCGGGCCGGGCGCATGCAGCGCCGCGATCCACGGCACGCCGGAATCGACGACGAGGATGACGTCCGCGTCCTGCGACAGCCCCGGCGCATACCCAAGCGCCGCCGGATCGTCGGATGCCATCAGATTGCGCACGACGAAGGGCTCGACAGTGCCAATCCCGTGCCGCATGCCCAGAGCGGACAACGCCGCAGCAAGTCGGCCGTCCGTATCGCCGCGCTGGCAGATGACAAGAGGCCGCTCTGCCCCGTCCAGAAGCCGCGCGGCCTCTGCCACCGCCCCGGCATCGGGGCTGGCGACCACGGCGGCGGGCCGTGCCGATGAATCGCCGACTCGCGCGCCGATCTGCGCGGTCAACGGTTCGCGTGGCAGGCTCAGGTAGACGGGACCGCGCGGTTCGGACATCGCGATGGATACTGCACGCGCCGCCAGCGGGCCGCCCTGTTCGGGATAGCGCATTTCGTAGTCAAACTTGACCGCTTCGCGCACCAGCGCGGTCTGGTCGAACATTTCCTGCCCGTACTGGATCGGAGAGACGCGCCCCCCTGCACGCCCGACCTCGGTCAGCGGCGTGCGTCCGGACATCATGACAAGCGGCACGTTGTCGGACGCGGCGTTCAGGACGCCCATCACCGCATTCGCAAGGCCCACGTTCACGTGCACCATCACCGACTGCGGCCGCCCGGTGACAAGGTAGAAGCCATGTGCCATCGCCACTGCCGCCGTCTCATGCGGGGCGGTGACCGGCACCGGGACGGCTGAGGGCGGCAGGGTCGCCAGCGCCTCGATTACCGGGGGAAAGTCCGTGCCGGCGTTCGCGAACATGTAGTCCACGCCGCTGGATTTCAACCCGATCAAAAGCGCCTCTGCCCCTGTCCGGGGATCCGGGCTTGCCGGTGATGTCATGGTGGTCCTCCTCCGCATCCGTATGCGTGCCGCTAGATTGTGCTTGTCATGCGGTGCCATCAAGGCCAAATTAATCCCGAATCTCATTTAATGAGATATTTGTCACTCTCGGGAGGGGAGTGACGGCTTCAGGGAGGAAGTAAACATGCGTCACTACATCGCTTCGGCGACTTTCGCGACCGCACTGCTGGCCACGGCGGCCAGCGCCCAGAACGTCGGCATCGCCACCAGCAACCCCGGATCGCTGTTCCACAACATCGGCACGGCGGTCGCCAATGCGGCCAATGCAGAAGGGCTGAACACCACGATCCAGCCCGCGACCAGCCCGAACCAGTACATCCCCTTCGTCAATTCGGGCGGCATCGAATTCGGCGTGTCGAACCTGCAAGAGGTCGACTACGCGATCAGCGGGGCCGAATGGTGGAACGGCGTTCAGAACCCGAACCTGCGGATCGTCGCCACCCTGCAACCGCTGATCGAGGCGATCTTCGTGCGCGCCGACAGCGACATCATGTCGGTCGCGGACCTGAAGGGGCAACGCATGACTGACGGCTACACCGCGCAGAACACGATCCTGCCGCAGCTGTCCGCGATCTATGCCACGGCGGGTCTGACCCGCGACGACGTGGAACAGGTGTCGGTCGCCTCCGTCGTGGCGGGGGCCGATGCCTTCATGGCCGGCGACGTCGCGGGTTTCATCTTTGCCAACGGCGCCGGCAAGGTGCGCGAGGCGGATGCGTCCGTAGGCGGCCTGCGCGCGCTGGGGATCGACGATCCGTCCGACGCCAATCTGGCCGCGGCGCGGGAATTCTGGCCCACCGCGTCGTTTGTCAAAGTGGCGGCAGGTGCCGCACCCGGCGTGCTGGAAGACACCACCTATATCGCGTTCCCGCAGGTTGTGTTCACCAACGCCGACGTCCCGGACGAGGTCGTCTACCAGATGGCCAAGGCGATCTATGAGCAGGCCGCCGTGATGACAGAAACCTTTGCACCGATGGCGGCCTTCAATCCCGCCGACATCATGGGCGATCCGGGCAACGCGGAATATCACCCCGGTGCGTTGAAGTTCTTTGCCGAAGCCGGCCTGAAGTGAGCTGCTGAACCATGGCAACCACGTCCCAACCCGAAGACACCGGATCCGGGCTTTCGCCCCGGATCTGGCGCCCCCTGTCCGATACGCTGGCGATCCTGATGACCCTGATCGCCGTCGGATGGGCCTTTTCGTTCAACCGCTATCTTGGGTTGGGACTTTATCCCGAACAATACTTTGCGGCGATGCTGGCGCTGGTGCTGCCGTTGTCCTACCTGACCCTGCCCGCGACCAAAGGGGCGCTGCGGGTCCGGGTGCCGTATCATGACCTGATACTGGCCATGGCCGCCTTTGCAGCCTACGCCTACGTCGCCGTCAATTACCCGACACTTGTCCTGATGATTTTTGCCAAGCCAGTCGCGATCTGGCTGCCCGGGCTTGTCATCATCCTGACCACGCTGGAGGCATTGCGCCGCGCCACCGGCTGGGCGCTGATCATCATCATCGCGGTCTTCATCCTTTACGCCCTGTTCGGCGATATCGTGCCGGGGCGCCTGCAGGGGCGGCCACAGGACTGGCAGATGCTGACCGGCTACATGGCGGTCGATGCGAATGGCATCCTGGGCCTGCCAATGGCGGTGGCGTCCACGGTCGTCGTGGCCTTCATCCTGTTCGGCGTGCTGCTGAACATTACCGGCGGGTCCGCCTTTTTCACGGACGCGGCGATGATCGGCATGGGCCGGTATCGCGGCGGTTCGATGAAGATCGCCGTGCTGGCGTCGGGCCTGTTCGGGTCGATCAGCGGGTCGGCGGTCGCAAACGTCGTGGGCACCGGGGTCGTGACGATCCCGATGATCAAGCGGGACGGCTACCCCGCTCACAAGGCCGCCGCGATCGAGGCCGTCGCGTCCACGGGCGGGCAGCTGATGCCGCCGGTCATGGGTGCCTCTGCCTTTCTGATGGCCGAATTCCTGGCGGTACCCTACGGGTCGATCGTGCTGGCGGCCCTTGTCCCGGCGCTGCTGTATTACGTCGCCCTGTTCATTCAGGCGGACCTTGAAGCGGCAAAGCTGGGGATCAAGGCGATCCCCAAGGAAGACATCCCCGACGGTCGCCTCGTGGCCTTGGGCGCGCACTTTGCCTTGGCCTTTGGGGTCCTGATCTATCTGCTGTTCTGGCAGGGATACCAACCGGAACGCGCCGCCCTTTGGGCTGCATTGGTCCTGATCGCGACATCCATGCTGATCGGCTACCGGGGCGTGCGGCCCGGCTGGCGCGTCATCCTGTCGGCCCTTGCGCAGACGGGCCACGGCGTCGTTGAGATCCTGTTGATTTCTGCCGCCTCTGGCATCGTCATCGCGGTGCTGAACGTGACCGGTCTGTCGTTCAATCTGACCTATGCGCTGGTGCAGGTCGGCGGCGGCAATGCGCCCCTGCTGCTGGCGCTGTCGGCCATCGTCTGCATCATCCTCGGCATGGGCCTGCCGACGCTGGGCGTCTATGTGTTGTTGGCCGCCCTCGTCGCGCCCGCCCTCATCAAGGTCGGGATCGAGCCGATTGCAGCGCACCTTTACGTCCTTTACTTCGGCATGATGTCGATGATCACGCCGCCCATCGCATTGGCCGCCTTTGCCGCCGCCGCGATTGCCAAGGCGTCGCCCATGGCGACGGGCTGGGCGGCGATGCGGTTCGGATGGTCGGCCTACGTGATCCCAGTGCTCTTCGTGTTCTCGCCGACGCTCATCATGATCGGCGCGCCGATGGACATCGCCATCGCGATATTTACGGCGGTCATCGGCGTCTGGCTCGTCTCGGCCGCGATCGCGGGCTACTTCAGTCGGGCGCTGTCGCCGCTGTCGCGCGGCCTCTTTGCGGTCTTCGGCCTGCTGGCGCTGATGCCTGCCGGCATGTTCGACGGCGCGGTCTATTCCGACATCATCGGCGTCCTTGGCGGCCTTGCCGTCATGGCGGTCGAGATTCGCAAGACCCGCAGAATGGCGGTGCCCGCATGAATACCGGCGTTGGCAGCGCGGCCCGTATTCTGGGCATCCTGGAGCTCTTCTCCGAGGAGAAGCTGGAATGGACCCCGGACGAGATGATGGCCGTCCTCGGCTACAGTCGCCCGACGCTTTACCGCTACATCAAGGCGTTGAAGGATTCAGGCTTCCTGTCGCAGAACGGGCCGCACGGCCTGACGCTGGGACCGCGGGTGGTGGAACTGGACTTCCTGATGCGCAAGTCCGACGGGCTTCTGCGCGAGGGCGAGGCGATCCTGCGCGAACTGGCCCAGATCGTACCCTGCACCGCATTGCTGGTGCGCTGGTACGGTAACAAGTTGCTGTGCGTCGCCTCCGAAGTCTCCACTCCCGATCCCAAGTCCAGCTATCCCCGCGGGCGGCCCATGCCGCTGGCGCGGGGTGCAATTTCCCGTGCGATCCTGGCACACCTGCCGCGCCGCCAGATGCTGGCGAAAATCTCCGAAAACCTGGCCGCCCTGCGCGATATCGGTCTTGGCGACACGGTCGACGGGATCGCCGAGACCCTGCGGCGGATGCGCCGCGACGGTGCGCTGATCGCCCGGGGTGAGGTGACGTCGGGCGTGATCGGCGTCGCGGCCCCCGTCTTCGACGACAGCCAGGCCCCGATTGCCGTGCTCTGCATGACCATCGACCGCGACCTGCTGGACGACAACAAGCTTGCCACGGTGTCGGGCGCCGTCTGGGACGCGAGCGTGAAGTTAAGCCACCGGTTGGCCACCATGCGCGGCAGCGGCGTCGCGGTTGACGCCCTGTGACCCGAAATTTCCAAGAAGGAACCACCCCATGAAAAAGATCGACATCTTCAACCACATCTGGCCGAAGCCTTTCCACGACGCACTGATCGCGCATGTCGGCGAAACCACCGACATCACCCGCCGGTCAGAGGCTGTGCCGATGATGACGAACCTCGACCGCCGGTTCGAGGTGATGGATATGTTCGGCGAGGATTACTGCCAGATCCTGTCGCTGGCCTCGCCGCCGTTCGAGAAATACGCAGACCCCGCGAAATCCCTTGATTTGGCCCGTGTCGGGTCCGACAGCATGGCGGAACTCTGCCAGAAATACCCCGACCGCTTTCCCGGTTTCATCGGCACTGCCGTCCTGAACAACCCGGATGCAATGGTCGAAGACGCCCGCCGCAATATCGAGGATCTGGGCGCCTGCGGCATGCAGATCTTTACCAACGTCTGTGGCAAGCCGCTCGATCTGCCGGAGTTCGCGCCATTCTTTGAATATATGGCGAGCACCGGCAAGGCGATCTGGATGCACCCGGCGCGGGGCGCGAACTTTCCCGACTATTTGACCGAGGACCAGTCCGAATACGAAATCTGGTGGACCTTCGGCTGGCCCTACGAGACGTCGGCCGCAATGGCGCGCATGGTCTTTTCGGGCCTCTTCGACCGGCACCCGGACCTGCAGGTCATCACCCACCACGCCGGCGGCATGATCCCCTTCTTCGAAGGCCGCGTCGGCGCCGGCTGGGACCAGATGGGCGCCCGCACGACCGACCGCGACCTTGCCGCCGTGCGAAAAGCGCTGAAAAAACCGCATCTGGAATACTTCAAGGCATTCCATGCGGACACCGCGTCCTTCGGATCAGAGAAGGCCATCGCGCACGCGGTCGAATTCTTCGGCGAGGACCGTGTGATGTTCGCCTCGGACGCGCCGTTCGACCCCGAAGGCGGGCCGATGTACATCCGCGACACGATCAACATCCTTGACCGGATGGAGATGTCGGACGCGACCCGGCAGAAGATCTATCAGGACAACGCGGTGAAACTGCTGGGCCTGAAACTGTGACCTTGACGGCCTCTCACGACATCGGCGGGACCTGGGTGATCGACGGCCCCTTGGCCGACGCTGAAGCGGGTCGGGCTGGAACCGGGCGGCAAGGCCCCTTGCCTGATCTTTGCCGACGCGGACCGCGACTGCGCCATGCGTGAACTGACCCCCGGCGCCCTGACGATGGCCGGGCAGATCTGCGTCGCCGCCGCGCGCTGCGGGTCAGCCGCGCGGTCCGCGCCGGGACCGTCTGGATCAACAGCCACATGCGCCTGTCGGCCGAGGCGGAAACCGGCGGCTTCGGTCAGTCCGGGCTCGGGCGGCTGCACGGGCTGAAGGGCCTCTATGACGTCCTGCAAACCAAACACATCTACACCGAACAGGAAATGATCTGAACGATGGCAGAAAAACAGAACTACGACGTCATCATCTCGGGTGGCGGACCGGTCGGCATGGGGCTGGCGATTGAACTGGGGCAGCGGGGCGTGCGGGTGCTGGTCATCGAACGTCATGCCTCACCACAGCCTGTGCCGAAAGGTCAGAACCTGACGCAGCGCACGACTGAACACTTCCACTTCTGGGGCTGCGAACCCGCACTGCGGGCCGCGCGCACGATACCCGCCGACATGGGGATCGGCGGCCTGACGCTGTATCGCACCCTGCTCTCTGATTATTCATATGACTGGCTGAATCGCGCCAGCGTGAATGACTACTATCTGACAACGAACGAACGCCTGCCCCAGTACGAAACCGAAGGTGTCCTGCGCGCCCGCGCGGCCGAGGTCGAGGGCGTCGATATCCGGTATGGCTGGACCGTCTCCTCCGTCACGGATCACGGCGATCACGTCACCGTCGACGCGGCAGAGCACAAAGGCACCGCGCAAGAGGTGCTGACGGCCAAATACGTCGTGGGGTGCGACGGTGCCAAATCAGCCGTCCGCGAAACGGGTGGCATTCCGCAGCGACGGTCCGACCACGACCAGATGATGGTGCTGCTGGTCTTCCGGTCCATGGAACTGCACGAGCTGCTCAAGCGGTATCCTGGCAAAGCGTTCTACAACGTGCTGCACCCGGAGCTAAAGGGATACTGGCGCTTTTTCGGACGCGTCGACGTGGGCAGCTGGTTCTTTCACGCGCCGGTGCCCGAGGGCACAACCAAGGACAGCGACTTTACCACAATGCTGCACGAGGTCGTGGGTCAGCCTTTCGATCTGGACATCGACTACGTCGGGTTCTGGGACCTGCGGGTGTCGATCGCCGAACACTACCGCGCCGGTCGCGTTTTCGTCGCTGGCGACGCGGCGCACAGTCACCCGCCTTATGGCGGCTACGGTATCAACACCGGATTCGAAGATGCGCGCAATCTGGGCTGGAAGCTGGCCGCCTGTCTGAACGGATGGGGCGGCGCGGATCTGTTGGACAGTTACGACGCCGAACGCCGCCCTGTTTTCGAGTCGACAGCGGGGGACTTCATCGAAAAGTTCATCGATGACGATAACCGATTCCTGCAGACCCACGATCCCGAAAAGGATCGTGCAGCCTTTGAGGCGGCATGGTCCACCCGCAACGCCGACGCAGCCGAGGTCGCGCGTTTCGCGCCGAACTATGCCGGCTCGCCCATCGTCCCCGACAGTCCTGGACAGCCCAGTGCGCTTGGTGATCACCAATTTCACGCCCGGGCGGGATACCATCTGGCCCCCGCGGTGCTTTCGGACGGCACGCAGGTGTTCGACCACCTTGGGCCAGACTTTACCTTGCTGGTCTGCAGCGCAGACCCACGCGACGTGCACGCGGCGGAACAGGCGCCGCGAAAATCCGATGTGCCATTGAAGATTGTCGCGCTCGACGGCCCTACGCCATATGACGCCCGATTGATCCTTGTGCGCCCCGATCACTTCGTGGCCTGGACGGGTGAGACATGGCCTGCGGAAAGTGATTTGCCGGCAGCCTGCGCCGGATTTCGGCGGTAACGATGCGCAACTGCATCGCACCAGCGAGCGTGCGCACAGTCGGCGCGGTCAGCAACGAATTCGATGGCCTGAGCTTCGGTCATCATGTCTTCGTCAGCCCGCAAGATCATGGTCAGTGCAGGCATGCCCAGGTTGAACAGCTCTCGCAGGACAACCAGTCCCGCCGCCGTCGAAATTCAACCATCCTGCGGGACGAAAGCCGGTCCGCCTGCCGATGTCCCAGTATGGCAAGCGGACCTTTTATCATTACTTGCGGACCCGCATCCCGCGTTCGGCGTCGAACTGCAGTGGCATGTCCGATTTGGCAAGCGGTGCCTCGGCCAGTTCTCCAACGCTCACGCCATATTCCCAGTCCGGCGGGCAGATCGCGATATAGCGGGCGTAGCCACCCAGACCGCCGCCGAATTTTGGAAATCCAATGGCCACCAGCGCGCCGACCGGCGGCACCTGATCGAGGTTCGCAACACCCTCTGCCTGTGCATAGCCGTTGTGCATGAGCCAATATTCGCCTTCCAGCGTTGGCGTGGCGTCCGTGTCCAGCGGCTCATGACCATGGAAAAGGATCTTGCGCTGCTCGTGCAGGAATTTCAACGCATCCAGACCGACGCCCGGAAAGGGCGCCGTTGTTGCCAAAGCCGGGTCAGGCCATGTCTTTGACCATCCCGACCGCACAAACACGACAGAGCCTTCCGGGATGCGGCCATATTTGGCCTCGAAGGCTTCGATGTCGGACACCTGCAGGGCATAGCCGAAGTCTTCCTTTACCTGATCCTCGATGTTGATGACGACCAGCGGGCGCAGGGTATAGGTGGCAGGCAGTTCGTCGATGCCCGGATATTCCGGTGCCCAATGTGCCGGAGGGTCAAGCTGCGTGCCCAGTTGATCCGTCCGCAAAAGGTATTGCGTCGCCTCAAAGCCATGTTTTTCGTAGGTAAATACTTCACCCTTGGTGGCGTAGCCTTCCATGTCGGCACCGGATTCTGCGGGGCTGAAGGTGGCGTTGCCAAACCCGGCCCAGACCGGAATGTCCGGTGTGATCGTATGCGTCAGGTCGACATATTTCGCGGACTTGAACGTGTCGTTATAGACCTGCCACAGCCCGGGTTCCTGCGCCATGGCCGGTGTGGTCAAAGTCAACACCGGCAAGGCGGCGCATAGAGCTGTTATGAAGAGACGTTGGAGTTTCATGGCATATCACCTTTCAATGGCAGTGTGGTTAGGGTCGATGTGGAAAAAGCGACGCGGCGATTGACGACAGGATGATTCCCTACCCCTGCTCGGGCGCAATCCGGATCGGGCGGCCAGTCGTAAACTCATGAGCGGCGTCCACAATCGCGTCTGCGTCAATCGAAAAATGGCGATAAAGGTCCTGAATGGTCCCGGTCTGGCCAAAATGTTCCACGCCAAGCGGAACAGTCCGATGTCCCAGCACCGCCCCCAGCCAACCGAGTGTCAGCGGGTGGCCGTCGATCACCGTTACAATCGTGCAATCGCGCCCAATCGGGGCCAGCAGGCGTTCCACATGGGACCACGCTTGTGCTGATCCGCGTTGGCGCGCGCGCTTCGCCGCTGTCCAGCCCGCGTTCAACCGGTCGGCCGACGTCACCGCAAGAACGCCTACATCGCGACGGTCCTGTCCGATGCGTCCTGCGGCCTTGATGGCCTCTGGCGCGATGCTGCCCTGATAGGCGATGATCAGATCGGGGTTAGGACCGGGTTTGCGGAGCCAATACGCACCGTCGATCGTGCCCTGACGAAAGGCATCGTCAACACGTTTGCCGGGTTGTTCGATCGGATTGGTTGTCAGACGCAGATAGACAGACCCACCGGTTTCATCGCGCAGCCACGTGCGCTCATCCGGGTCGCCACCGCCGTCACGCTGCACGTAATCGAACGCCCATTGCAGGATCACCGCCAGTTCATCGGCAAAGGCAGGCTCGAACGCGGCAAGGCCATCCTGCGCCATGCCGATCAGTGGCGTGCCGATGGACTGGTGAGCGCCACCTTCTGGCGCCAGCGTAACGCCTGACGGTGTGCCCACCAGAATGAAACGGGCGTCCTGATAGCACGCGTAATTCAAGGCATCGAGGCCACGCACCACGAAGGGGTCGTAAACCGTGCCGATCGGGATCAGCCGTTTGCCCCACAGCGCATGCGACAGACCCGCCGCCCCCAAGAGGAGCATCAGGTTCATTTCGGCAATGCCAAGCTCGATATGCTGCCCCTGTGGCGAGAATTCCCATTTGGCTGTCGACGGAATGCGGTGATCGATGAACGCGTCGGCCTGCGCCGTCCGGGCGAACAGCTTGCGGCGGTTGACCCATGCCCCCAGACTGGTGGTGCCGGTCACATCCGGCGATGTGGTCACGATCCGTTCAGCCAAGGGACTGTCGCCTTTCGACAGATCATCGAGGATCTTGCCAAACGCCGTCTGGGTCGAGACCGCCGGACTGGGGTCGACGTCGATTGCAGGCACGGGCAGCTTGTCTTCGCGAAACAATCGCGGGCCTTCAGCAAAGAACGGCACCGTTTTCAAAAAGGCCATCAGAGCCTCTGGATCGCCGACCGTCGCCATGGGATCCCATTCGGCACCGTCCGCGACGCCCATGTGGGCTTGCCACGCCGCAAACTGGGTCTTGTTCATCAGGCCGCCGTGGTTGTCCTTGTGGCCGGCAATCGGCGTGCCCCACCCCTTGATCGTATAGGCCAGAAAGCAGGTCGGGCGGTTGTGGTCGATGGCGGCAAAGGTCTGCGCCATCGTCTCGACGCAGTTGCCGCCAAGGTTTTCCATCAGCGCGGCCAATGCGGCGTCGCTGCGGGAATCGATCAATCGTGTCACATCGCCCTGATCGCCCAGATCTTCCATCAACCGTTTGCGCCAGACTGCACCCCCCATGAAGGTCAGCGCGGCATATTGCTGGTTGGGGCAGGCATCGATCCAGTCACGCAGCCTGTCGCCGCCCGGTTCCCGGAAGGCGGCCTGCTGCAGCGCGCCGTATTTGACCCGGACGACATCCCAGCCAAAGGCATCAAAGATCTTCTCGATGCGGGCGAACAGCCCCTCGCGCACGATCCCGTCCAGCGACTGGCGGTTATAGTCGATGATCCACCAGGTGTTGCGCAGATCGTTCTTCCAGCCTTCCTGGAGTGCTTCGTAGATATTGCCTTCGTCCAGCTCTGCGTCGCCCACCAGTGCGACCATCCGGCCAACAGGAATATCCGCACCCCAACTTTTGGCTGCAATATAGTCTTGGACCAGTGACGCGAATGATGTGATCGCCACACCCAAGCCCACCGACCCCGTTGAAAAATCGACATCGTCGATATCCTTGGTCCGGCTTGGATAGCTTTGCACACCGCCGTACCCGCGAAAACTCTCCATCTTCTCGCGGGTCTGATGACCCATCAGGTATTGGATGGCATGAAAAATCGGACTGGCGTGCGGTTTGACGGCGACGCGGTCAGCGGGGCGCAAGGCACTGAAATAGAGCGCCGTCATGATCGATACCATCGACGCCGACGATGCCTGATGCCCGCCAACCTTTATGCCGTCGGCCTTGGGTCGCAGATGGTTTGCATGATGGATCATCCAGTGCGACAGCCACAAAAGCCGCTGTTCGATAACCTTCAGATGCACTGTGCCAGTCATGACGGGCCCTCCTGCCATGCCATCACAACCCGAACACCGAAACGGCGGTTTTCCCGGATTTCAGATCGTCGATCCAGCCGCTTTCGGTCCGCAACTTGGCCCGCGCGTCGCCGATCCGGTTGCGCACCATATCAGGAGACAGGGCCACGACCCCGTCCCGGTCCCCGATGATCAGATCGCCCGGTGACACGACACAGGACCCGACCGTGATCGTGCCATTAATCTCGCCGTCCGCAGCGCCCTTGGGTCCGCGCGGGTTGATGGCGCGGGAAAAAACCGGAAAATCAGTCCAACGTCCCAGCGTTTCGATGTCGCGCACCGCCCCATCCACCACCAGACCAGCGCAACCGACATTGCGCAGATGGCCACCAAGGATGTCACCGATCACCGCAAAATCGGTGTCACCACCTGCCGCGATGACGACGACATCGCCAGATCGAACATGATCCAGCGCATGGACAACCGCGCCGAAATCTGGCGGCGTGACCGCCACAGTCATGGCCCGCCCCATCAGACGCAAGGGTGCAGAACCCGTCGTCCGCGGACGGATCGCGTAGTCGATCTGGCGGGACGGCTCCAGATCGACGGCGATGCTGACTGGAATGTCGTTCCAGGCCTCGATCTCGGCGCGTGTCAGGCTTGCGGCGCAAGAGTTGATTGTGACGCTCATTTTCAGATGGCCTCTTTCAAAAATCGTTCAACGGTCAGCGCTATTCTGCGGACAGCCTCAACCAGTTTATCCTCGGCGTTCAGTGTGAAATTGAGCCGCATACTGCGGCGGTCAGCCCCGTGGGCATCAAACACACTTCCCGGTGCAAAACAGACCATTTCCGCCAGCCCAATGCTGAACAACCGGTCGGTGTCGATGCGCGGATCGCGCGCTGTCGCCCAGACGAACATCCCTCCCGCAGGCACTTCCCAGTCGAACCAGTCCGACAGATGGTCCGACATCGCAGCACACAGCGCATCGCGGCGGTTGCGATAATGCGTCGCGACAACGGGCTGGCGTGCTTCGATCATACCGGATTGCAAAATGTCGCAGGCGATGCGCTGCGTGATCCCGCTGGTACACAGATCAGACCCTTGCTTGGCCAGTGTCAGCGCTTCGATCATCTCGGGTGCTGCGATGACCCAGCCCACGCGCAGCCCCGGTGAGATCAGTTTCGACATCGTACCCATGTAAACCACGGGTCCCGTCGTGCCGCCCTGCATGGCCATTTCCAGAATACTGGGTATCTGCGGTCCGTCATAATTCAGGCTGCCATACGGGTCGTCCTCAATCAGCCACGCCCCGGTCAGCCTGGCCGCCGCCAGCATGCGCCGTCGCATGTCCGCCCCCACCAGCCGTCCGGTGGGATTGGAATAATTCGGTACGGTATAGGCGAATTTCGCGTCTTGCATCGCGGCAGGCGGATCGCAGTCAGCAGACGTCAGATCCAT
Source organism: Loktanella sp. M215 (assembly GCF_021735925.1). Lineage (NCBI taxonomy): Bacteria > Pseudomonadati > Pseudomonadota > Alphaproteobacteria > Rhodobacterales > Roseobacteraceae > Loktanella > Loktanella sp. M215. The sequence continues at coordinate 36,384 of NZ_WMEA01000007.1, read as the reverse complement.
ATTTCGAAACGTTGCCTGCCGCGGCCGCCAGGCATCCAGTGCGCCCAGATAGGTCGGGAATTGTCCGGCCACCACGTCGCCCTTGTTCAACAGGACCTTGCCGATCAGATCCAACCCCTGCATCCCGCTGGTCGTGATCAACACATTCCTGTTCGACAGCGTCATCTTCGCTGTGGAATAGCGCTCTGCAATGATCGTGCGCAGGTCCGGCAGGCCCTCGATCGGACCATAGCCCAGCGTTTCCGCGGGATAATCGCGGATCGCCTTTGCCGCGATATCCGCAATGGCGTCCGCGGGATAAGTCGCCGGATCCGGCAAGCCACCCGCGACATTGATCAGGCCGGGGATTTGACCGGCGGCCAGAAAGGCGCGTGTAATATCGTTGGTGGACGACAGCCAATCTGCAAACGCTGCACGATCCGGCGTGTCGCGATCTTCGACGCGTATGGCTGCGGTTTCCAATGTCTGGGCCTCCCGATTGCTTCGCGCTGAGCACTAGCACATCCGGTCAAAGCGAATCTCGGCGTTTTGCACCACGCTAATTGATCACTTTGGCGCTATCCACTATTCATTGACGCATGCAGAGGGGAAATCACCAATGTTAGACTTGGACAGCATAGATCAACACATTCTGGCAGAGCTTGCGCTGCAAGGGCGGCTTTCAAATCACGAGCTGTCCGAGCGCGTGGGACTGTCGCCCACACCCTGTGCCCGCCGCGTCAAGCGACTGGAGCAGGAAGGCTTGATCCGGGGCTATCACGCCGACATCAACCCCAAAGCGCGCGGCATGACCATTTGCGTGATGATTTCTGTCAGACTGGCCAAACATAAGCCGGATGGTCATAGCGCCTTTCGGGAAACGATCGGCAAAAGTCAGGAGGTTGTGGAATGCTTCATGGTCACGGGAAACGCCGATTACATCCTCAAAGCGTGGTTCCCGGACATTGACGCCCTGCGTCATTTCATCACCACGACCGTTCAGAACCTGCCCGAAGTTGCAGAAACATCCACGATGCTTGTCGTTGACACCATCGTCAGCGGTGCCAGACAGCAAGCATTTTCAACACCTTGAAGGCGCGGGCCGTCAAAAGAGGATCAGGCTCTATGACAGCGATTTCCATGCTTTGAGTTAGGACAAGGCGTTTTTAAACTCACTGGAGAGACACCCGTTTCGATCGTTTTCGAACAGGTATTCTATAGCCCCCGCCCGCCTTTCAGGCGTGTCATCGCGCGAGCCTGCAGGCCGCAGACCGGCTTTGAGATAAGCTCCCAATGGGGTGTCCCCGTCCTTCCTTTTGGCTTTGATTTCAGCATTGCGGCGGTTCCCCTGCTACCCTCGCAGTGTCAACCGGCGCTGAATAACTACCACCTGCCGGCATCCAATTTTGATCTCCGCGTTGTCCGCAGATCACGTTGCAGAGGCGGGACAGACCCTGATCAGTGCGTGTCAGGCCCGGTTTTTGAAGCGCCGGGCTAGCGTCCGAGGGCGTGGTGTCATGTCATCGGCGCTGCCGGTGCAGGGCGAGGTGGCGCAACGGCCACCGCGACCGGACGCTCGATACCCACCTCGGCACGCTGAACCTGCGGGTGTTTTGCACATGGTATTATGGATATTGTCCAGCAATCCCGCACCTGATGGACTGCTTCTTGTCCAAATGCTTCACTCGGCAAGCAAGGCGCTTACCAATGGATGCGGAAATGTGCGTCTGGCCGTGACGGCATAAAAGCTTTCGACGATGTCGAGGGGAAACGGAGCCGTCAAGAGCAGCCCCTGTGCCAGTTCATCGGCAAGCACGACCGCCGGTGTGATGGCCAGTCCCACGTTATCGCGGGCAAGCAGCCGGACCATCGCCATATCGTCGACGATCGCCGCGATCCGGGGCGTGACGCCGAGGCGGGCGACAAGGCTGTCGAACCCCGTCCGGATCGAGCTTTCGGTCGGCAGGATCACCGGCTCTGCAGTCAGAAGGGCGTTCAGGGTCGGATGCGCCAGACGCCGGGCCTTGCCGTGGATCGCCACGGGCTGTTCTGCCAGACGGTGCGCCACGAGGTCGGGAAACGTCTCTCGGGCGGGCGGATCGGTCAGCAGGACGACGTCAAGCGCCAGATCCTCCAGGGCACGCAGCAATGTCTGGCTGTTCCCCGACGATAGAATAAGGTCGGCCGTGTCGTCCGCCAGAACCGGCCGCAGAAAGCGAAGCTGGAAATTGCGCGACAGTGTCGACAGTGCGCCCACCCGCAAGGGGCCAACGGTGCCACCGCTGCGTGTCAGCGTGGCGATCAGATCGTCACCGACGCCAAAGATCCGCGTGGCGTGGTCCAGCGCGATATGGCCCGCCTCTGTCAGAACCATCGTCCGGTTGGTGCGGGTGAACAGCGGGTGGCCCAACCTGTCCTCCAGCTGCCGGATCTGGGTGGACAGGGCTGACTGGGACAGGTTCAGCCGCTCCGCAGCGCGGGTCAGGTTCCCCTCGCGGGCCACCTCTTCGAAGTAGCGCAGATGATGATAGTTGAGCCGCATGGCGTTCTATAAAACAGAACGTTTTCATTCAGACAATGTATTTTTATATGTCAAGAGGACGCGATACGTACGGAAGAGATCATTTTCCGTGAGGTTTCCGATGACAATACTGCTTTTTGTGTCGCCGCTTGCATTGGCCATCGCCGCCCTGCTGATGGCGCGTTACCCCCCTGCCCGCGGCGCGTGGTCCCTGCGTGCGCCCGAACTGGCGTCGCTTGCCGCCTTGGGAATGGTGTCCCTTGCGGCCCTGAATCTCGCCGTGGCGGGCCCCGCGACAAGTCCGCTGATCGGCGCCATGTCCATTGGCCTGTCGGCACGCGGCGACATTGTCAGCATCGCCATGGCGATGACCGTGGCCTTCGTCGGCTGGATCGTCCTGCGGTTCTCGCGCGTGGCCCTTGATGGTGAGGCGCGTCACGCGGCCTTCATGGGCTGGATGGCAACCACCATTGCCTGCGTGCTGCTGCTTGTGACTGCCGGCAACATCCTCCAGCTCGCGGTCGGCTGGGTGGCGACCGGCATGGCGCTGAACCGTTTGCTCTTGTTCTATACCGACCGGCCGCGGGCCCGCCGCGCCGCCCGCAAGAAGGCCCTGAGCGGGCTTGTGGCAAGTGCCGCACTGGTGTGCGCCTGTGCCATTCTTGTGGCCCGCTTTGAAACCACGGATATTGCCACGATCAACGCGGCCGCCCGGACGGGCGCGGCTGGCGGGTCATTGTGGCTGGCCGCCCTGTGTCTTGCGGTCGCCGCGATTTTCAAGTCCGCACTGGTGCCCACACACGGCTGGCTGACGGAAGTCATGGAAGCGCCGACGCCTGTCTCTGCCTTGCTTCATGCGGGCGTCGTGAACGCGGGCGGGTTTCTTCTGATCCGCTTTGCCGACGTGCTGATTGCGGCGCCGGGTGTGCTGGCGGTGCTGGCGCTGGTTGGCGGGTTCAGTGCCCTGGTCGGGGCGGCAGTGTCGCTGACGCAACCGGCGGTCAAGACCGCCCTCGCCTGGTCGACCTGTGCGCAGATGGGGTTCATGGTGCTGCAATGCGGCCTTGCGCTGTTCCCGCTGGCCCTGCTGCATATCGTGGCACATTCGCTTTACAAGGCGCATGCCTTCCTGTCGTCCGGCGGGGCAGTGCGTGACGTGGCCGGTATCAGCCGGCCCGGGCCGGTCGCAGTGCCGGGGTTCAGGGCGGTGGCCCGGTCCTTCGCCCTTGCGCTTGCCCTTTACGTCGGTGTCGGTCTGGTGTTCGGGATGCTGTCCAAGCCGCCACAGGCCATCGCCCTCGGTGCCATCCTTATCTTTGGCGTCGTCTATCTGATCGCACAGGGACTGGCTGACGCGGCGCCGCGGGCATTGACCTGGCGAACGGTCGTCATGTCGATTGCCGCAACCGCATCCTACTTTGCCTTGCAGGACGGTGCGACATGGCTGTCGGTGCAGACACTGCCGCTGCCGCCCGAACCCGACGGGCTGATCTGGGCGATCATCGTCATGGCGCTCGCAAGTTTTGCCGTCGCCGCCGTGGCACAGACGACGTTCCCGCTTTGGGCCGGCCACCCGGCCGTGGCCGGGTTGCGCGTGCACCTGATGAACGGCCTTTACATCAACGCGGTCGTCGATCGCCTCAGCGGTCGCTGGACCCCCAAACAGGATGCAAACCCATGAATGCGCACATGAGCTGGCCGGGCCAGACCCTTGAACTCTTTGCCGCGGCACAGGCCGCGATTGATCAGGTGCCGCCGGCCTTTCCCCTTGCCGCAACCGTGGCGGTCAATCCGTGGCTTGGCCAATCCCGCGAGGATCGCACTGTGGCCGCAGCGCGTCTGCTGCGCGTCGGGGGCGGTCGCATGTTCCTGCCGCGTGACACCGTCGCGGCCATGATCCGGTCGGGCAAGGTTTCGGCCGCGGATCTGACCGCCGCGGCCGAAACGTTCGGGATCGATCCCAAGACGTTGCGCCACGCCGCAGATGAAAGCGTTGAACCGGCCACACCCCTGCCCTGCGTGGCTGACTTTGCGGCGGCGCGGACCGGTATCAACTGGCCTGCCCTGATCGAGGAACGGTTCGGGCTGTGGGCCGCCGGGCATTTCGACCGGGGACAGGCCTTCTGGCCAGCGCCGGACGGCAGCGCCTGGACATCCTGGCGCGCCTTTGCCAGTCGTGACCTGACACCCGGCCTGGCCGGGCTGGCCGGTTTTCCGGGCGACGTCGCGGCGACCCCGACGGATGCGCAGACGGCGTTTTCACAAGCCTGCGCTGACCTCGGGCTCACGCCTGCGGCGGCGCCACTGTATTTCCATCGCCTGCTGACGACCCTCTCGGGTTGGGCGCAGTATGCCCGCCACTTCGGCTGGATCGCCGCGCGCGACGGCGGGCACGACGGCACGCTCTTCGACCTGTTGACCGTCAGATTGGTCTGGGAGGTTGCCATTCTGGACCGCGGCGGCGCGCCGCTTGCCGCAGACTGGGATGCCCGGCAGGCCGCGTTTGCGGCCAAGGTGACGGTCGATGCAGCGACCGTTCTGGATGCCGCCCTGCAAGAGGCCGTCGACAGAAGCGCAGAGCGGCGTCTGGCAGACCAGTTGGCGGACGCCGATGCCAGCAAGATCGCAGGTCGGCCCAGTGTTCAGGCGGCCTTTTGCATCGACGTGCGGTCAGAGGTTTTCCGCCGCGCGCTGGAGGCGCAGGATCCGCAGATCCAGACCATCGGCTTTGCCGGCTTCTTTGGGCTGGCCGTGCGGCACAAGGGCCACGCGTCTGACATTACCGAAATGCGGGCACCGATTCTGCTGTCCCCGACGGTGGAAAGCCGGACGCCGGGCGCGGATACGGCCGACCGTGTCCGGTTGCGGACGATCCGCGCCTGGGGACGTTTCAAGCGCGCCGCTGTCTCGGCCTTTGCCTTCGTCGAAGCCGCAGGGCCGCTCTACGTCGGCAAGCTGATCCACGACAGCCTCGGGTTGACCGGACAATCGGCGCAGACGCCGCTGCCGGCGATCGACCTTGGGCTGGATGACCGGGTCAAGGCCGCGGCCGGCATCCTGCGTGCCATGTCGTTGACTGATGGCTTTGCCCGTCTGGTGTTGATCTGCGGCCACGGATCTGCGGTCACCAACGCCCCGCACGCCAGCGCCCTGCAGTGCGGTGCCTGCGGCGGCCACGCCGGGGACGTCAATGCGCGCCTTCTTGCGGCACTGCTCAACGATGTTGACGTGCGGCAGGCACTGGCCAAGGATGGCATCGCGATCCCCGCCGACACGCATTTCGTGGCGGGCCTGCACGACACTGTGTCGGACACCGTCCACGTCTTTGACGATGCGATCGCGCCGACGCACCGCGCCGACCGCGATGCGCTTTGCACGGCTTTGGCCCGTGCCGGGTCGCTGGCACGGACAGAGCGTGCGCTGACCCTGCCCAGAGGCCGCGCCGATGCGCTGGCGCGGCGCGGCCGGGACTGGTCGGAACTGCGGCCCGAATGGGGTCTGGCCGGATGTCAGGGCTTCATCGCGGCCCCGCGGTCCCGGACGTCGGGATGCGACCTTGGTGGCCGGATCTTCCTGCACGACTACGACTGGCGCAGGGACGACGGGGCGGCAACGCTTGAACTGATCCTCAGCGCCCCGGTCGTCGTCGCCAGCTGGATCGCCCTGCAATACCACGGATCAGCCATTGCGCCCGAGACCTTTGGCGCAGGCAACAAACTGCTGCACAACGTGGTCGGCGGGATCGGCGTTCTGGAAGGCAACGGCGGCGCGCTCCGGCCCGGGTTGCCATGGCAGTCCGTGCATGACGGCACGACGGCCCGCCATGTCCCCAGCCGACTGGTCGTCGCGGTCGAAGCGCCGGAAGAGATGATCAGTCAGGTTCTTGCACGCCAGCCTGACGTCCGGGCATTGTTCGAGAAAGGTTGGCTGACACTCGTGACGATCGACGCGTCAGGCCACGTGCGCCGGCGGTATGAGCAGAGCCGCTGGATGGATCGCTCCAGCGCCGCCGCCGCCCTGTCGCCCGCGGCCTGACGCGGTCTGACCTTGCCGTCGTCATCGCTATGATGAACGGCAGGGGACGCGCGGTCGGCGCAGCACATTCTGCCAGCGGGGGGTTACAAATCCTCGGGGATCGGCAAGGATAGGGCGCGCAACGCCCATCATGCCAACCGACGCATCGACGCGTCCTTTCCGATCTGTGAGGCCCCCATGACCACCCACCGCATCGCCGTCATACCCGGCGACGGCATCGGCATTGCCGTGACCAAAGCCGCCCTGTCCGTGGCGCAGGCCGCCCTGCCCGGCCAGCTTGCGCCGACGGAATTTCCCTGGTCCTGCGATCACTATCTGTCCACCGGCCGCATGATGCCCGAAGACGGGATCGCGACGTTGCGCGGCTTTGATGCCATCCTGCTGGGGGCCGTCGGCTGGCCCGCAAAGGTGCCAGACAACGTTTCACTGCACGGGCTGCTGATCCCGATCCGCAAGTCCTTTGTCCAGTATGCCAACATCCGCCCCCACCGCCTGCTGCCGGGGGTCGAGGGGCCATTGCGCACATCCGCCTTCGATATCCTGTGCATCCGCGAAAATACCGAAGGCGAATATTCCGGCGCCGGTGGCCGCGTTCATCGTGGCACGCTGGATGAAGTTGCCGTCGAAACTGCGGTTTTCACGCGCACAGGGGTCGAACGCATCCTGCGGTTCGGGTTCGAGCAGGCGCGCAAGCGGTCCGGTCGTCTGGCTTCGGTCACCAAATCCAATGCGCAGGCGCATTCGATGGTCTTCTGGGACGACATCACGCGTCTGGTCGCGGCGGATTACCCGGATGTAACCGTGACGTCCTACCACGTCGACGCGATCTGCGCCCGCATGGTCATGGCGCCGGACACGCTGGACGTGATCGTCGCGTCCAACCTGTTCGGGGACATCCTGACCGACCTTGGTGCCGCGATTCAGGGCGGCCTCGGCTATGCGGCTTCCGCCAACATCAACCCGGACCGCAGCGCACCGTCGATGTTTGAACCAGTCCACGGATCAGCCCCCGATATCATGGATCAGGGCATCGCCAACCCGATCGCCGCGATCTGGTCGGCGGCGATGATGCTCGATCATCTGAACGAGCCGGACGCCGCCGCCCGCATCATGGCCGCCGTCGAATCCGTCACGGCCGACGGCATCGGCTGCGTGCCGGGCGCGCAGACCACCGATCAGATCACCGACGCCGTCCTGCAGGCCCTGTCATAGGGCCAAAGGCGCAGCCTGCCGTCTTGATGACGGCAGGCACATCTTCAGTCAGGACCGGTCGGCTCAAGACGCAACCGGTGCCATCCCGCAACCCGCGACCGAAGCCGAACCAGACCGCAGCGGCGCCCGACGCCGTTCCGGAACGATGCATTGCTGTAGAAGGATTTCCCGATCCTGCTGGCGTATGTCTGACAGCGGTCCTGAGTTCGCCCGGCGTGTTGAAGTCCGAACTGTCCATGTTACCTGAGGGTCCAACACAGACAGACTGGACGGATCGACCCATGATGAAACCCATTTCACTCGCCGCCTTCGCTTTTGCGGCATCCCTCGGCACAGCACAGGCCGACACGATCAATGTCGGCATGTCGGGCGGCTATTTCCCCTTCACCTTCGTCAAGCTGGACGAGTTGCAGGGGTTCGAGGTCGATTTCATGAACGCCATCGCCGCAGAGACCGGCGACGACGTGAACTTCGTCACCATGTCGTTCTCGGGTCTGATCGGCGCGCTGGATTCGGGTCGCATCGACACCATCGCGAACCAGATCACCATCACGCCGGACCGCGAGGCGAAGTTCGCCTTTTCGCAGCCTTACGTCTTTGACGGCGCGCAGGTCGTGGTGAAGGCCGGCAACGAGGACACGATCACCGGCCCCGCCGACCTGTCAGGCAAGACCGTCGCCGTGAACCTCGGGTCCAACTTCGAAGAGCTGCTGAACGCGCTGCCCAATGCCGCCGACATCGACATCCGCACCTATGAAAGCAACATCGCGCAGGACACGGCCCTTGGCCGCGTCGATGCCTTCGTGATGGACCGCGTCTCCTCGGCGCAGTTGATCGCGGAAAGCCCCCTGCCGCTCGCCCTCGCCGGCAAGCCGTTCAGCGAGATCCGCAACGCCCTGCCCTTCCGCAACGACGACGCGGGCAAGGCGCTGCGCGACCGGGTCGACGCTGCGATCACCACGCTCAAGGACAACGGCACTCTGGCCGAGATTTCCGACACGTGGTTCGGCACCGATATCACGGTCGCAGAGTAAAGCGATGCGGGCGCTCGACGTCGACTACATGCTGAGCCTTGTGCCCGTTTTGCTGGGCTACGTCCCGCTGACGCTGTTCATGGCCTTCATTGGCATGATCTGTGCGCTGGTGCTGGCCTCGGTCATGGCGGTGGAACGGGTCTTCCGCGTCCCCGTCCTCGACTGGGCGGTGCGGCTCTTCATCAGCTTCTTTCGCGGCACGCCGCTGCTGGTGCAGCTTTTTCTGTTCTACTACGGCCTGCCGCAGGTCTTTGCCTTTATCGGCAACATCGACGGCGTGACCGCCACGATCATGGGCCTGACGCTGCATTTTTCAGCCTACATGGCCGAAAGCATCCGTGCCGCGATCCTTGGCGTCGACCGCAGCCAGTGGGAGGCATCGCAGGCCGTCGGCATGACCCAAGGCCAGATGATGCGCCAGATCATCCTGCCACAGGCCGCCCGCGTCGCGGCGCCCACGCTGGTCAATTACTTCATCGACATGATCAAGGGCACGTCCCTGGCCTTCACCCTCGGCGTGACCGAGTTGATGGGCGCCACACAGAAGGAAGCTGCCGGCAGCTTCCTCTATTTTGAGGCGTTTCTGGTCGTCGCCGCGATCTATTGGGTGATGGTCGAAACGCTGGCCTTCGCGCAGCGCCATCTTGAGGTGTATCTGAACAAGGCGCACGCCCGATGACCGCAACCGCCGGAATCTCTGTCACGGGCCTCACGAAATCCTTTGGCGACACCCATGTGCTGCGCGACATCGCGCTCGAGATCGCACCGGGCGAGCGGGTCGTCGTGATCGGTCCCTCCGGCACCGGCAAGTCCACCTTGCTGCGCTGCATGAACTACCTCGACCGGCCCGACAGCGGCACGATCCGCGTCGGCGATCTGACCGTCGATGCAGAGAGTGTCACCAAGGCGCAGATCCTCGCCCTGCGCCGGCGGACCTCCTTCGTGTTCCAGAACTACGCCCTCTTCGCCAACAAGACCGCGCGCGAAAACATCACGCAGGCGCTGATCACCGTAAAGGGCCAGACAAAGGCCGAGGCCAACGCCCGCGCCGACACCATCCTGCGCGAGACGGGCCTGTCAGAGAAGGCGGGCGCCTACCCCGCCGCCCTCTCCGGCGGCCAGCAGCAGCGGGTCGGCATCGGCCGCGCGATGGCGCTCGATGCCGACCTGATGCTGTTCGATGAACCGACATCCGCCCTCGACCCCGAATGGGTGGGCGAGGTGCTGGACCTGATGCGCCGCGTCGCGGACAAGGGCCAGACCATGCTGATCGTCACCCACGAGATGCAATTCGCCCGCGAAATCGCCGACCGCATCATCTTTATGGCCGAAGGGCGGATCGTGGAACAGGGTCCGCCAGCGGACCTGCTGGACCATCCGCAGGACGAGCGGACCATCGCGTTCCTGCGCCGCGTCGGATGACATTTTCGCAACCGGGCACACTCTTTTAAATCCCGCGGCCTTCCCCATATGAACGGGGAACGGACGCAAGGACACGCGATGGGATACGCAAAGACAGCCATGTTGATGGCCGCGATGACGGCGCTTTTTCTGGGCGTCGGGTATCTGCTGGCCGGCACCGGCGGCATCGCCGTGGCCTTTGCGGTCGCAGTGGCGATGAACGCCTTTTCGTGGTGGAATTCCGACAAGATGGTCCTGCGCATGCACAATGCGCAACCGATCAGCGCCGGCGACCGCCGGGGCCTGCACGACATGGTGGCGGACCTTGCGCGGAACGCCGGCCTGCCGATGCCCGCCGTCTATCTGATCGACACGCCCCAGCCCAATGCCTTTGCCACCGGGCGCAATCCGGCCAACGCGGCCGTGGCCGTCACCGCAGGTCTGCTGCAAAGCCTGAGCCGCGAAGAGGTCGCCGCCGTCGTGGCGCACGAGCTGGCGCATATCCGCAACCATGACACGGCGATCATGACCGTGACCGCGACCTTCGCCGGTGCGATCTCGATGCTGGCGAACTTCGCGTTGTTCTTCGGCGGCTCGCGCGAGCGTCTTGGCATCGTCGGCACCATCGCCATGATGATCCTCGCTCCCCTCGCCGCCGCCCTCGTGCAGATGGCAATCAGCCGGTCGCGCGAATACGAGGCCGATCGCATCGGGGCCGAGATCTGTGGCAATCCCATGTGGCTTGCCTCTGCGCTGGAGCGGATCCAGCAAGGTGCCGCACGGATCGATAATGACGCGGCAGAACGTCACCCCGCCACCGCCCACATGTTCATCATCAATCCCTTGCACGCCCACGGCCGCGACAAGCTGTTTTCGACCCATCCGGCGACGGAAAACCGGATCGCAGCCCTGCGGCAGATGGCGCCGGGTCGCAAGGCCCCCTCCCCCGCCGCAATGTCGAGCACAGTGCCAACAGTAAAACGGGGCAAGCGTCATGGGCCGTGGAGCTGACGACGTCCGACCGGGACCGGCATGATTCTGACAGCCGCCGGAACACGGTCTGTCGCAGGCGATTTTGCCAATCATAGAGCCTGATCGGCCTGATCCACCGAGACAATTGTCGCTGCCGGGTCCGCATACGCCCTGCGCGTTTCGCGTTGGAGAATATTCCGCAAGCCATTGAAATCAGGGGATCTTGTTCTTCTTTTGTGGAATTTCAGCAACGGACCCACCAGATATGGTGCGTTCACTCCGACACACAGCCGATGGAAAAGATTGCCAACTTCCAGATTTGTCGTCTATAGAACGTTAAAGAGTGCGCTATCGCAAAAAAGCGTTACTCGACAAACGACACAGACCGGCAGTCAAGCCGGCGGGCAAGGACGAACAGGTGAGCGACACATTCCAGATCAGCACGCGCATCCGCGAAAACGCCGAACAACTGTCGGCGGCGTTGCAGGATCATATGGAAAAGGTCTTTGCCCCGAACGCCACCAAGGAATTGCGCCACTTTTCCGCGTCAGAGGCGGCTGAACTCCTCAATATCTCGGCCAGCTTCCTGCGCAAGCTGCATTTCGAAGGCCGCGCGCCAGAGGTCGATACCTCTGCCGGGGGGCGGCGTCACTATTCCGCCCAGGATCTGCTGGATATCCGCACCACGCTCGAGGCGGGAGCCAAGAAACCCGGCACCTACGCCAAGGGGCGGCGGCCCGGCGACAAGGTTCAGGTGCTGTCGTTCCTGAACTTCAAGGGCGGCTCGGGCAAGACCACCAGTACGATCCACACCGCCCAGCGGCTGGCCCTGAAAGGCTACCGCGTGCTCTGCGTCGATATCGACCCACAGGCGTCCCTGACGACCCTGTTCGGCTTTCGGCCAGAGGTCGATTTCCTTGAAACAGGGACTGTTTACGACGCGATCCGCTACGAAGACCCCCTGCCCTTTCGCAGCATCATCCAGCCCACGTTCTTTACCGGCATCGACCTCGCCCCGGCGGGTCTGCTGTTGCAGGAATTCGAACACGAAACGCCGCGCGCGCTGATGGCCAACGCGCAGCCGCCCTTCTTTGCCCGGCTGGCCACTGTCCTGCAGGATGTCGAGGCGGATTACGACGTCATCGTCTTCGACTGCCCGCCGCAGCTGGGTTACCTGACGCTGTCGGCGCTTTGTGCCTCGACGGGTCTGCTGATCACCATCGTGCCGAACATGCTCGACGTGGCCTCGATGTCGCAATTCCTGCAGATGAGCGCTGATCTGCTCGACGTCGTCAGCCACGCCGGGGCCAAGATGGAATTCGACTTCCTGCGCTTTCTGATCAACCGCTACGAACCCAACGACGGCCCGCAACAGCAGGTCGTGGCCTTCCTGCGGCAGCTTTTCGGGGACGAGGTCATGGTCGCGCCGATGCTGAAATCAACCGCGATTTCCGACGCCGGGTTGACGCATCAGACCGTCTACGAGGTGGACCGGACCCAGTTTCACCGCAACACCTACGACCGTGCGGTCGATTCACTCAATCTGGTGAATGACGAGATCGAAATGCTGATCCAGAAAGCATGGGGCAGATAATGGCACGCAAAGGCATCCTGATGGGCGGACCCTCCGCCCGGACCGAGACACAACCGACACCGCGCCGGGCCCCGCAAGGGGCCGTCGGCGCGTTGCAGTCCTCCCTGACGAAGCTGCAGGAAAGCGCCGTGCAGGACATCGACCCTGCCCTGATCGACGATGCGGGGCTGGAAGACCGGCTGACATTGCAGGACGCCGACCAGGACGCGCTGCAGGAGAGCCTCGCGACCTACGGCCAGCAGGTGCCGGTGCTGCTGCGCCCCCACGCAACGAAACCTGGCCGGTTCGAGATCGTTTATGGCCGCCGTCGGCTGCGCGCGCTCAAGGCGCTGAACATAACCGTCAAGGCCATGGTGCGCCAACTGGACGATCACGCGCTGGTGCTGGCGCAGGGGCAGGAAAATACCGCCCGCAAGGACCTCAGCTTTATTGAAAAAGCCAGCTTTGCCGCACAGATGCAGGCGGCCGATTTCGACCGGCAGACAATCGCCGCGGCGCTGTCGATGGACCTGCCAATGGTCAGCCGCATGCTAAAGGTCGGCACGGCCTTCGATCTGCCGTTTCTGCGGGTGATCGGTGCCGCACCCAGCATCGGCCGCGATCGCTGGATGGCGCTGGCTGCCCTGTTCGAGGACCCGGCGGCAAAATCCCGCGCCATCACCGTGACCCGGCGTCCCGATTTCACCGGCCTGAATTCAGATGCCCGGTTCGAAGAAGCCTTTCGCCGCGCCGAGATGAAGGCACCGGCCACCAAGCCCGACCGCCCTGCCCCGCAGGCCATTGCCGCCCCCGACGGGACGGTCATCGCGCAGCTGCGCAAGGGCACGAAGGGTCTGACGCTGACGATCCCCGCCACCGGTTTCGACGATTGGCTGGCGGCACAGGCAGAGACCCTGCTGAACGAGCTTCACGACCGCTGGACCAGCGATCGTTCCGAAGGCAACGCAACTTCAACGGAGGCACGAGACCAGACCTAAAAAGAAAAAGCCCCCCAGGCATACACCCGGAAGGCCCTTCTCAATACTCGCACTATCGAGATAGCCAGCACTTCCCGATCTGTCAACTCTGCCCGCCGGGCGGGGCCTAAATTTTTGCGTCCATCGTGAACATGACATGACATCACCCACGCTTTTCGCTGGCAGTGGTCCGGCGCAGCTGTGTCCCGCGACCACGGTCGACAAATGGGACATCCTGTCCGCGCTGACACAGGCGGCGTCCACGTTCGGCCTGTCGCACCGCACGCTTGGCGTTCTCAAGGCGCTGATGACCTTTCATCCGGGCCGCGAAATTTCGGTGCAGCCACACGAAGCCATCGTTTTTCCCGCCAATCGCACCCTGTCGGACCGGCTGAATGGCATGCCCGAGAGCACTTTGCGTCGTCACTTGGCCCAGCTGGTCGCGCTTGGCGTTGTCAACCGACGCGACAGTCCGAACCACAAACGCTTTGCGCGGCGGATCGGGCAGCGGATCGCGCTCGCCTTCGGGTTCGACCTCTCACCCCTCGCCCGTGCGGCTGAACAGATCGCGCAAGCCGCTGCCGAACATCGGATGCAAGCCGAGGAGATTGCAGTGGCCCGCCAGACCGTCATCGCACTGCGGCAAGCCGTCATCGATCAGCTTGGTCCAGATCACTTGACCGAAACCGCGCGTCGCGTGTTGCGGCGCAACGCCGCCCTGACGGAACTGGCCTGCATCGCGGATGCCCTGCGTGACCGGCTGACACCGACCACCACAGCCTGCGACGCCGATGAAATGAGCGGCGCCGACGATCAGAATGAGCGGCACATACATGTGGAAACAAAATATAACTCTGACTCTGAAGCTCACAATCAGCGAACGTCACTGCGAGAGGTGACGGAAATTTGCACAGAATACCGGTGCTACTTTCCAGCACCGGTGCGCAATTGGCAGGACCTGCACGACGTTGCCAGCCGGATTGCACCGATGATCGGGATTGATCATCCGGTCATGATCGCAGCGCAACGGACATTGGGTCAGAACGCAGCGAGCGTTGCGGTGTTGTGCATTCTCGAGAGGTTGCGCGAGATCGACAGCCCGGGCGCGTATCTACGCCATCTGACGCAACAAGGACGGGCAGGTGGGTTCGATCTGCGACCGATGCTTCAGGCCGTGGCCCTGCGCCGTGCCGGGAAATTGTCAGCTGACAATTCTGTCTCCCGGCGTCCCGATAAGTTGTCAGCTGACAATCGGTCCGCGCATCACCACGCTTTTTAGGCTGGTCATGTGCGATGGGCCGAAAATTGTCAGCTGACAATTTCTACGCTGCCTTGCCATATCAGCCTCAGGGGCATCGGGACTCACCCGCCGCTTAGTAGTCAATCTGACGAATTATTTGACCAAGGTAGACAGGATATCGCCCGTCTCGGGCATCTTGCTCAGGCTCGATGTCAGCCGGTGTCGCCACCGCGGCCCGCGGGACAAAGCGTCCGCATAGGCCTCGGCGAGGTCATCCGGTCTGTCCTGAGCGAGCACGGCAATGAGAAAGGCGGCCTGTCCGCGATCCTTGATCGACTTGCCCTGGTCCGTCCCGCCGGATCGCCGGTCTGCTACGATCAACTTGTGGATCGCAAACCGTTCGGGACGCGGAATCTGAATCAGGACGCCAGACCGATAGAGTGCGACGGCGTGGATGGGATCGGCGATCAGGTAATTGAGGTAGTGCAGCGCCTGCGCAGAGACCCCAAGCGCCGGCAGCGGTTTGACGACCTCTTCACCGAACGCCGGCGTCAGGAATTCGACCATCGCAGCACCGCTGCTTTGCCGCCATTTCCATATCTGACGATCAAAGACGCCCGGGACAGGATCGAATTTCAGGGTCTTCAGGATGTCACCCGGATCCTCCTCGACCCGGTCGCCAAGTGAGACGGACAGGCGTTCAAAGCTCGCAAAGTCGATGTCACCCGTTTGCGCCAGATCATCCGTATCAAAGCGGACACCCAACTCGCCCTGATACAGACTATAGGCCGCGGTGCCGACCAGCGTGCCGCCAAGACGGAAGACGCCAGCGCGCGCAAAGGCCAGCAGCAGCGATCCGGTCTCTCTGTCGGTGGTGATCATCCCTTCGGCCCGCAGCAGTCTTGCCAACCGGCTCATGCCTTTCGACCGTTCCTCCGCCTCGGTCTTCAACCGCGCGGCAGAGGCAAGCCGGTCCCGCAGGTCGGGCGTGTCTTCGCCAAGATAGTGAGACTTCATCTGGGTCCCGATCCGGAAGCGGTCATAAAGATACGTCCGCCCGTTGCGATGACGCGCCTCGACGGATCCAATCAGGCCCGAGGCCGTCTCCTCCAGATGCAGGCGCAACAGATCCTGATAGGCGACCTGTGCACTGCGAGACAGCGAAGTGATGTGAAGGTCGACCATCTGAAAATCCCAACCGCGATTGTGTGCAGCAAAGAGATTTCTGATGCACATCCGTGTTTAAGGTGTAATCCGTAAAGCATATTAATGCTGTGTGCATCAAAAATATATTTGATACACATGCCGGGGCATCGGGCATATCCGCCTTGATGCCCCAGCATGTCACTGACCTTGAAAAACCGTGATTCAGCAGTCCGAAAGCCTACGGATTTAAAGCACAGTCAGCAGCAGCAGCGACCAACCTGTCAACACGGCGCCGGCAACCAGGATATACACCCCGTTCCAGCCCAGACCCGCGCGCAGCGGCGACACACCCCCCAGCGAGGCTGCCAGCATCACCGAGGCGGTGAAGGGCGATGTCGCGCCGCTCAGGGCCCAGCCACTGGTGATCGCGATGACCAATGCCGTGGGGGGGATGCCCATGACCTCTGGCGCCGGCAGGATCGGGACCAGCAGGGACACGGCAAGGATCGGGTTCATGCCCAGCTGGCCGGTGATCGGAATGATCCAGACCATCGCCGCGACGATCACCCAGGGCGGCAGGGTCGTCAGGTCCAGACCCTGCGCCTGCACCAGCGGCACCAGCAGGTAGGCCCCCAGACTGCCGATGAAGCCTGCCATGAACAGCAGGACCATCTCTCCACGGTAGCCGGGCAATTCGCGGGTGATGAACCCCAAGATTCGGTCGCGCAGGTGCGCGCCGCGGGACTGGCCCGCGGGCGGGTCCTGCAGCGCGATCCAGACGAACGCGACGACCGGCACAAGGGACATGACGGCCCCGATGATCTCGACCCCGGCTGCGAAGTGCAGCAGCGCCACGCCTGCCATCACGATTGTCAGCAGCAACAACAGGGGGCGCAGCTGGATCAGCCAGCGTTCGGTTTCCTGCGGGCGCGGCTGGACGGGGCGCCGGGTCTTGTACAGCGCGTCCAGACCCCAGCCGATGACCATCATCATCAGCGCGCTGGCGATGCCGGGCAGGGCGGCTGCGGACCAGCTTGCACCCGGCACGACGGCGATGGTGATGATCATCGAAAACCCCAGCGGCGACCAGCAAAGGGTCGATGCAAACCCGCGCTGGATGGCGATCATCATGCGACGGGTGCGCTGACGGGTGATCTCTGGATCCTTGTCCTGCGACCCGCTTTCGGTGGCCAGCGTGCCCAGCAGGGAAATCGAGCCATAGATCAGGATCAGCGCGAACAGGTGCCCGCCGATCGTCAGCGCGGTATAGCGCAATCCGGGGCGCTGGCGGGCCAGAAACCGACCGCATTCCACGATCTCGGGTGCGGTCATCGCCGCGTTGCGGATCGCCGTCAGGGCGGTGAACAGCGCAATGACCATGGCACCGCGCTGGGTGGCGGCCACGGTGGCGGCCCCCCAGTCCGCGCGGGTCAGGGCGGCCCAGACGACCAGAGCCAAGGCAATGAACACGAATGCGACGCGGGATGCCTTGACCCCAAGGCTGAAGATGGCAACCGCCGCGACCCCAAGGACCGAGGCTGCCATGGCAAAGCCCGACTGGCCCGTATATTCGAAGGCGACCATCAAGAGCACGACGCCCGCCGGCAGAAAGCCGGTCAGCGCGAAAAGGCGGGAGCGGTCTGAAAGACGGCTGCGGTCTGGCAGAAACATGGTGGCGCTTCGTATCCTGTCACATGGCATCGCGGGGCCGTCCTGCGCTGCCTGTGACCGTGTCGTTTGACGGGCAAGGCGCAGCGCACCCCCCGCTCCTACAACGGGCCGCGACGGCAGGGTAGGGGGCCTGCGTGATCTTGGGACGGGCCGCCCCTGAAACGATCAGGCAGCCCGTCCCCAGCGGCTGCCGTGGCCTGCATCGCGGTGGCACCCGTCATCGCGATGCAGGAACAGTCCTAGGCTGGCACGACCAGCTTCGGGTCGTCCTGTGGCGCGTCAAGCGGCAGGTGGTTCTGCTCCAGCACCAGCATGTTCTCGACACCGATCACGTCGCTTTTCGTCTTGTAGCCGATCACATCTTCCACATTCATGTCGAGGTGCCGTGCCATCAGCATCGTCTCTTCCGACGAAAAGTTCGTCAGGCCGCGCGCGACTTCCGTGCCGTCTTCGTCATAGACATGCAGGACATCGCCCTTGGTGAAATCGCCCTGGATCGATATGATGTCATGCCGACCGATCCCGTAGTCACCGCCGGCCACGGCCTCTGCCACGGCGTTCGACACGACCAGCGTACCCGAGACCTGCAATCTGTTGCTGAGCCAGACCATGAGCGGCGACGCCGTCTTGCCGGTGACAAGGCAACGGGTGAACCGGCGTTCCTTGTGCAGGACCGACGAAATCGGCCGTTCGATGATGCCTTCGGCGATGATCGTCTCAACGCCCGCGTTCTGGGCCATGTTGGCCGCCTGCATCTTGGTCAGCATGCCGCCGCTGCCAAGGGCGCTGATGGCGGTGGTGGACTCGAGGTGTTCGCTGACATCGTCGATTTCCGCGATGAACTTGGCGCCCGGTTCGGACGGATCGCGGTCGTACAGGCCGTCGACACTCGTCAGGATGACCAGCAGGTCCGCTTCGACCATCTGGGCCACCTTGGCGGATAGGCGGTCGTTGTCGCCCACACGCAGGTCGCGGGTCGCGACCGAGTCGTTTTCGTTGATGATCGGCAGGATGTCGTTTTCGAACAACCGCAGCATGGTGTTCTTGATGTTCAGGAACCGGCGCCGTTCTTCCATGTCGCCGACCGACACCAGCATCTGGGCCACGTCCATGTTGTGTTCCGACGCGATCTGGCGGTAGGCATTCATCAGCAGCGGCTGACCACAGGCGGCCGCCGCCTGCTTGTCCAGAATACCCGCATCTTCGGGGCGCTTGCCGACCATGTTCAGGCCAAGGGCGACCGACCCGGAGGACGTCAGGATGATGTCGTAACCTTCCTTTTTCAGCTGCGCGAGGTCGCTGAGCAGCCCGTTGATAAAGGCATAGCGCAGGGTCAGATTCTCGTCGTTCGCAAGCAGGCTCGATCCGATCTTGACGACGATCTTTTTCTTCTTAGGCATGGGTGCCTCCGGTAAATTGTTGTTCGGAATGGATAAAGTGCTATCGGTTTGCGTCGTTCGACGCAGCCCTGTAGCACTGCCCATTCAATGATTCGCCGGCTTGTAACATGGACCTGCCCCCCAAGCGCAAACAGGTCGCGGTCCGGGGCCAAGGATCGGCAAGCGCACACCGACCCGGAAACGGGCGTCGCGTCGCGGGGCTGCGAGACGGTGCAAGGCGGCATCGCCACGACCGGACGGTCGATGCGGTCAAAGCGAAAGAAGGAGACGAAGATGAACATACTCTTGATCGGCTGCGGTAAGATGGGTGGTGCGATGTTGCGCCAGTGGACCAGCCACGGCGCACACAGTTTCACCGTCGCTGACCCCGCGGCCAGCGACCTGCCCGACGGCGTGACACATGTGTCAAAAGCGACAGATCTGCCATCCGGGGCCTTCGACGTCGTCCTGATCGCGATCAAGCCGCAGATGATCGCAGATGTGCTGCCGGACTACGTACATTCGCTGAAAGACGGCGGCACCTTCGTGTCGATCGCGGCAGGCGCCAGCGTTGCGTCGCTGGAAAAGGTCGTCGGTGACGCAGCCATCGTGCGCGTCATGCCGAACATGGCCGCCCTTGTCGGGATGGGCGTCTCGGGGCTTTATGCCAACGACCGCTGCACGGCGCAGCAGACGCGAGAGATCACGGACCTGATCGACCAGACCGGCACCTGCATCCCGGTCGACAGCGAAGACCGGATCGACCGCCTGACCGCCGTCAGCGGCAGCGGCCCCGGTTACATCTTCGAGGTGCTGCGCAGCTATGTCGCCGCCGCCGAGGCGCTTGGCTTTGACCATGACACGGCCCGCACGCTGGTCTTCGATACGGTTAGCGGCACGGTCGAGGCCGCCCGCCAGTCCGATCTGACGCTGGAGGAGCTGCGCAACTCCGTCACCAGCAAGAACGGCACGACCCAGGCGGGTCTGACTGCGTTGATGCGCGACGGCGCGCTGGACGATCTGTTTCACAGCACCCTGCAGGCGGCCTACGTCCGCGCGGGTGAACTGAAGTAAGACGTGGCGGTTGGACTGCCACCGAAAGGAGACACAATGAACGACATGAGCACTGAGACGAACCCGGACGTTGCAGCCGTCGTGGCCGACCTTGGCCGCCGCGCCAAGGCCGCGGCCCGCGATCTGTCCATGGCCACGACCGAGGCCCGCAATCTGGCGCTGACCGAAGCGGCCAAGGCGTTACGCGCCCGCACCGCCGATATTCTGGCGGCGAATGCCAAGGATCTGGACAGCATCAGCGACAGCGGCAAGGACGCGGCCTTTGTCGATCGCCTGACGCTGACCGAGGATCGCGTGGCCGGCATGGCCGACGCGCTGGATGCAATCGCGGGGCAGGACGATCCGCTGGGTCGCACGCTTGCGACCTTCGACCGGCCCAACGGGTTGAAGATCGACCGCGTCAGCGTGCCCATCGGCGTGATCGCGATGATCTACGAATCCCGCCCGAACGTCGGGTCCGACGCAGGCGCGCTGTGCATCAAGTCGGGCAACGCCGTCATCCTGCGGGGTGGCTCTGAAAGCCTGCAGTCCTCTCGTGTCATCGTGGCCTGTCTGACGCAGGGACTTGCCGCGGCGGGTCTGCCGCAGGACGCCGTGCAGATGGTCGACACGCGCGACCGCGAGGCGGTCAAGGCGCTGCTGCACAGCACGGACACGGTCGACCTTGTCATTCCACGCGGGGGCAGGGGCCTCGTGTCGCTGGTCCAGCGCGAGGCGCGTGTGCCGACGCTGCTGCACCTCGACGGCAACAACCACACGTATCTGCACGAAAGCGCCGACATCGAAAAGGCCGTCGGCATCGTCCGCAATGCCAAGATGCGCCGGACCGGCATTTGTGGTGCCACGGAATGTGTCGTGATCGACGCCGCGATTGCGGATCAGGTGCTGCCACAGCTGGCGGCGGCCCTGGACGATTGCGAACTGCGTGGTGACGCCGCGGCGCGGCGGATCCTGCCAGAGATGACGGCGGCGACCGATGACGACTGGAACACGGAATACCTGAGCAATATCATGTCGGTGAAGATCGTGGATGATGCGGATGCGGCCATCGCCTTCGTGCAGCAGCATTCGTCCGGTCATACGGATGCCATCGTGGCAGAGGATGTGTCGGTTGCCAGACGCTTCATGGCGGCCATCGATTCAGCGGTCGTGATGCACAACGCCTCCACCCAGTTTTCCGACGGCGGCGAATTCGGCATGGGCGCAGAAATCGGGATCGCGACAGGCAAGATGCACGCCCGCGGACCGGTTGGGGCGGAACAACTGACCAGCTTCAAGTATTTCGTCTACGGCAACGGGCAACAGCGGGACTGATGCCACAGGCTGGCGCCTGCCATCGCTTTCGCCGGCAGGCGCCAGATCAAGCAAGGCTGTCGCTGACGGCCGGAACAGCAAACGAGGTCGTCAGATCACTCAAGGTCCATCAGACAAGGCGCGCATCAGCCCTGAAAACTGTGTGCGGGTGCGGGGCGCGCGTGTCCATAACCTCAAGGACGTCGATATCGATGTGCCGCGCGACGCGCTGGTGGTCTTTACCGGGATCTCTGGCTCTGGCAAATCGTCTCTGGCGTTCGGCACGCTCTTTGCAGAATCCCAGTGGCGGTTTCTGGACTCCGTATCGCCCTACGCCCGGCGCCTGATCGATCAGGTGGGAGAGCCCGATGTGGACAGCATCGAGGGGCTGCCGCCTGCCGTCGCCCTGCAGCAGCAACGGGGTGCACCCTCTGCGCGGTCGTCGGTCGGCAGCGTGACGACGATCTCGAACGGGTTGCGGATGCTCTATTCCCGCGCAGGCGATTATCCGGACGGGCAGGGGATCCTTTACGCGGATGCGTTTTCGCCCAACACCCCTGACGGGGCCTGCCCGCGCTGCCACGGCATCGGGCGCGTGTTCGACGTGACCGAAGACCTGCTGGTCCCCGATCCGACGAAGACGATCCGCGACGGTGCCATCGCCGGCTGGCCGCCCGCCTGGGGCGGGCAGAACCTGCGCGATATCCTGATCTCACTTGGTTATGACATCGACACGCCCTGGCAGGATCTGCCGCGCGAGACCCGCGACTGGATCCTGTTCACCGACGACGCGCCCGAGGTGCCTGTCTATGCCCGGATGACGCCAGAGGAGACGCGAAAGGCCCGCGCGGAGGACCGCTCGCCGACCTACATGGGCACCTTCACCAGTGCGCGGAATTACGTGCTGCATTCCTTTGCCACGACGCAAAGCCTGCGCACGAAAAAGCGCGTGTCCCAGTTCATGGATATCTCTGTCTGTCCGGTCTGCGACGGCAAGAAGCTGAAGCAGGCGTCGCTGTCGGTCACCTTCGAAGGCTTCGATATCGGACAAATCTCGCGGTTGACGCTGCAGGATCTGGCCGCCTTGCTGCGCAAGCGGGCGGACCGCGGCCCGGTGATGGATGACCAAGCGCCAGAAAAGACCATCGTGGCGCAGCGCATCACGCGCGATATCATGGTCCGCGTGGCCGCACTGACCCGCCTTGGCCTTGGCTATCTGTCGCTGGACCGCAATACCGCGACCCTGTCGCCGGGAGAGATGCAGCGCCTGCGGCTGGCGACGCAAATCCGGTCGCAGTTGTTCGGCGTGGTCTACGTGCTGGACGAACCCTCGGCGGGGCTGCACCCGTCCGATACGCAGGCGCTGCTGGGTGCCCTGGATGACCTGAAGGGCGCCGGCAATTCCCTGTTCGTGGTGGAACACGACGTCAATGTCATCCGCCATGCGGACTGGATCGTGGACATCGGCCCGGATGCGGGAACAGAAGGTGGCACGGTCGTTTACAGCGGCCCGGTCGATGGGCTGAAGGAGGTGCAGACCTCTCGGACCGCGCAGCATCTGTTCGACGATCCGCAGGGTGGCGACCGCACGCCCAGACGGCCAACGGGCTGGCTGCGTCTGGCAGGCGTCACACGCAATAACCTGCAGGACGTCGATATCGACCTGCCGCTGGGGGTGCTGGCGACGGTGACGGGCGTGTCCGGGTCGGGCAAGTCCAGTCTGGTCAGTCAGGCCTTGGTGGAGTTCGTCGGGACCGCCCTGGGGCAAAAGCCCGCGACTGAGACCCCTGACAATGAGCCGGAGTTGCTGGAGCAGGAGTTCGATACCCCGACTGGCGGGCATATCCTCGACGGCATGCAGCATGTCCGGCGTCTGGTCGTGGTGGATCAGAAACCCATCGGCCGCACCCCGCGGTCCAATCTGGCAACCTACACGGGCCTCTTCGACCAAGTGCGCAAGCTCTTCGCTGCAACGGGTGAAGCGCGCGCCAGAGGCTACGACGCCGGTCGCTTTTCCTTCAACGTGGCCAAGGGCCGCTGCCCGCATTGCGAAGGCGCCGGTTTCGTCAGCGTCGAATTGCTGTTCCTGCCCAGCGTCTATGCGCCGTGCCCGGTCTGTCGCGGCCAGCGCTACAACGACGAAACGCTGGAGATCCGCTACCGCGACAGGACCATTGCAGAGGTGCTGGATCTGACGGTGGACCGGGCAGAGGATGTCTTTGCGGACGATCCCGCGATTTCAAGGGCGATCGCGGCGCTGCGGCAGGTCGGCCTTGGCTATCTGCGCTTGGGTCAACCGGCCACGGAATTGTCGGGCGGAGAGGCGCAGCGGATCAAACTGGCGACAGAGCTGCAACGCGCGCAGCGCAGCGACACGCTGTATGTTCTGGACGAACCGACGACCGGGCTGCATCCGGCCGACGTGACCTTGTTGCTGGCGCAACTCGACCGGCTGGTCGCGGCCGGGAATTCCGTCATCATGGTCGAACACAGCATGCTTGTGGCGCGGCACAGCGACTGGATCGTCGATATCGGCCCCGGTGCCGGTGACGACGGCGGCAGGATCGTGGCCCAGGGTCCGCCGTCCGACGTCGCCCGGTCCACCGCCAGCAAAACCGCGCCGTTCCTGTTTCCGACGGTGCACAGGGTGCGCGGTTGACCGGGTAGGGGCAATCCGACCGTCCAGTCCTGCGGTCCGAGGATGGCCAGAACGGGATGCCCCCGATCCCGGACCGGTCAGGTCCACCGGGCGTTCCACGCACATTCCAAACTGACCAAAGGGCAACGCGATCTTTGTCTTGACGACGGTTTCTTATTCTCACAGCTTGGCTGAAACGATGATCTGGTCTGGCCTCTGGGGGGATAGTCTGGCCGCCTGACGCCACCACCGACACTTCGGGGTCTCGCATGCGGCCGCACCGGATGTCGTTTGTTCTGAACCTGTCGCCCGGCTGCGCGTCCAACCATGAGCGTCATGTTGGGGCAAAGTTCATCCACATTATCGAGGGCGAGATATTGCAGACGGTCGAAGAGCGCAGATATGCGAAGGGGCAGGGGGCATCTTTCCGATGCAGCCCTAGTCACACAAGTTGCGGTCGGATCAGCTGGCCCTGAACAAAAAACGAAACCAACGGGAGATACAAAATGTCCATTCGAACGTCCATAGTCACCGGCCTGCTGCTGGCCACGGTGGGGGTCGCCGCCTCTGCCCAGTCGCTCGTCTATTGCTCGGAGGGGTCACCCGAAGGGTTCGATCCGGCGCTTTATACCGCCGGCACGACCTTTGACGCATCCAGCCACCCGATCTATGACCACCTGACAGAGTTCAAGGTCGGCACCACCGAAGTGCTGCCCGGTCTGGCCGAAAGCTGGGAGGTGTCCGAGGACGGCATGACCGTCACGTTCAAACTGCGTCAGGGCGTCAAATTCCACGCCAACGACCAGTTCACGCCGACCCGCGATTTCAACGCCGACGACGTGATCTTTACCTTCGACCGTCAGGGCAACCCGGACAACCCCTACAACAGCTACTCCGGCGGCACGTGGGAATATTATGGGTCCATGTCGATGCCCGATCTGGTGGGCAGCATCGAAAAGGTCGACGACTATACGGTCACGTTCAACCTGACCCGCCCCGAGGCGCCCTTTATCGCGAACATGGCGATGGATTTCGCGTCGATCGTGTCGAAGGAATACGCCGACGCGATGATGGAAGCCGGCACGCCGGAAATGCTGAACCAAGCGCCGATCGGCACCGGCCCGTTCAAGTTTCAGGCCTACCAGAAGGACGCCGTCATCCGCTATCTGCGCAATGACGACTATTATGGCGACAAGGCAAAGGTCGAAAGCCTGATCTTCGCGATCACGCCCGACGCCTCGGTCCGGTATCAGAAGGTGCAGGCCGGTGAGTGCCATATCATGGCCTATCCGAACCCCGCCGACGTGCAGGCGATGAAGGACAGCCCCGACGTCGTCGTGATGGAACAGGAAGGCCTGAACGTCGGCTATCTGGCCTACAACACGAACGTGGCCCCCTTCGACAATGCAAAAGTCCGCAAGGCGCTGAACATGGCGATCGACAAGCAGTCGATCATCGACGTGGTGTTCCAGGGTTCCGGCCAGATCGCCAAGAACCCGATTCCGCCGACCATGTGGTCCTACAACGACGGGATCGAGGATGATCAATACGACCCCGAGGCCGCGAAGGCGATGCTGGAGGCCGAAGGCGTCACGGACCTGTCGATGAAGATCTGGGCGATGCCGGTGCAGCGTCCCTACAACCCGAATGCCCGCCGCATGGCCGAGCTGATGCAGGACGACCTGTCCAAGGTCGGCGTCAAGGTCGAGATCGTGTCCTACGAGTGGGGCGAGTATTTGGAACGCTCCAAGGCGGCTGACCGCGACGGAGCCGTACTGCTGGGTTGGACCGGCGACAACGGTGATCCCGACAACTTCCTCGCCGTGCTGCTGGGCTGCGATGCGGTCGGCAACTCGAACCGCGCCAACTGGTGCAACGAAGACTTCGACAAGCTGATCCAGGATGCGAAGGTTCTGCCGACGCAGGAAGAGCGTGCGCCGCTGTACGAACAGGCACAGCAGATCTTCAAGGATCAGGCGCCCTGGGACACGATCGCGCATTCGGTCGTCTACATGACCATGCGTCCCGAGGTCGAAGGCTATGTCGTGCACCCGCTGGGTGGCCACATCTTCAACGCGGTCGGCCTGAAAGAGTGATCTGACGCACCGACCATCCGGGGCGGCACCGTGGTGTGCCGCCCCGTCCTGTTTCAAAGACGGATATCCTGACGTGACCCAAACCCTTGCCCATCGCTTGGCAGAGTATGCCGCCGTTGCCGCCGACCTGAAGGTCGATGCCGTGGCGCTGGTCCCCGGTCCCAATTTCATGCGCGCCGTGCGGCACGGGTTCGGCAGCCACGAACGCCCGCTGGTGCTGGTCATTCCCGCGGACGGCCCCGCCGCCGCGGTCGTGTCGAACCTCGAACTCGGCAGCTGGGATCTGGTCGGGTTCGACGGTGCGGTCTTCGACTGGCGCGATCAGGACGGCTATGCCCGCGCCTTTGACGACCTGATGCGACACCTGTCCATTTCGTCCGTCGCGGTCGAGGGGCAGGTGATGCGCGTCTTTGTCCACCACGCGATGCTGGCAGCACAGCCCGACCTGAAAATCGTCGATGCGGAACGCGAGATTTCCGCCTTGCGCATGATCAAGACCGCCGACGATCTGTCCGCACTGCAGCGGGCCATCGACATGTCCGAACGGGCCCTGACGCGGACGCTTGCGACCGTCCGGCTGGGGCAGAGCGAAAAGCAGATCGAACAGACCCTCGTGCAGATGCTGTTCGACGAAGGCGCCGACGACCTGTCGTTCCCGCCCATCGTGGCCGCCGGTGACGGATCGGCGCGGCCCCACGCCCACGCCCGTGCCGACTATCGCGTCAAGGCCGGTGACGCGTTGCTGCTGGACTTCGGCGCGCGCTGCGACGGGTTCTGCGCTGACATCACCCGCACGGTATTTCTGGACCATGTCACCGCCGAGGGCCGCGCGGTCTATGACACCGTGCTGCGGGCCAATCTGGCGGGGCTGGCCATCACCCGCGCCGGCGTCACCGCCCACGCCATCGACGACGCCGTGATTTCCGTGCTCGAATCGTCGCCCTTCGCCGACCGTATCCGCACCAAGACCGGCCACGGTCTGGGACGCGACGTGCACGAGGCGCCCTACATCATGCGTGGGAACCACATGGTTTTGCCGGCGGGAACGGTCTATACGAATGAACCCGGCCTGTATCAGATCGGCAATTTTGGCGTCCGGATTGAGGATGACGTGCTGATCACGGAAGACGGATACGAGACGCTGACCCATTTTCCGAAGGACCTGACG
This sequence comes from Loktanella sp. M215, assembly GCF_021735925.1. Taxonomy (NCBI): domain Bacteria; kingdom Pseudomonadati; phylum Pseudomonadota; class Alphaproteobacteria; order Rhodobacterales; family Roseobacteraceae; genus Loktanella; species Loktanella sp. M215. The sequence goes on along the minus strand of NZ_WMEA01000007.1, from coordinate 8,975 downwards.
GTGCTGACATGCTGAACTACGTCCTCAGCCGGCTGCTGACGTTCATTCCCACGTTCATCGGGGTCACGCTGATATCCTTCGGCTTTATCCGTGCGCTGCCGGGCGATCCGATCACCGTGATGGCGGGCGAACGCGGCGTGTCAGCTGAGCGTTATGCTGAGCTGAAGGTGCAGTATGGGTTCGACCAGCCGATCTATGTCCAGTTCTGGGATTACCTGACCGGCGTGCTGCACGGCGATCTGGGCACGTCCTTCGTGACGAAGCGCCCGGTCTGGGACGAATTCTTTGCCCTGTTCCCCGCAACTTTGGAACTGTCGGTCTGTGCGATGATCTTTGCCCTGTTGCTGGGTCTGCCGGCGGGCGTCATCGCCGCCGTGAACCGGGGCAAGTTCTTTGACCGCGCGCTGATGTCGACGGCACTGGTGGGATATTCGATGCCGATCTTCTGGTGGGCGCTGCTGCTGATCATCGTCTTTTCGGGCAATCTGGGCTGGACGCCGGTGTCGGGCCGGATCGACCTTCTGTATTATTTCCCCGACGCCACCGGTTTCATGCTGATCGACAGTCTGGCGTCCGGGCAAAGCGGCGCGTTCAAGTCCGCTGTCCTGCACCTGATCCTGCCGACCATCGTGCTGGGGACCATTCCGCTGGCCGTCATCGCGCGCCAGACCCGGTCGGCCATGCTGGAGGTGCTGGGCGAGGATTACATCCGCACCGCCCGCGCCAAGGGCATGTCGCCGGGGCGCATCAACGGCATCCACGCCCTGCGCAACGCCATGATCCCGGTCATCACCGTCATCGGCCTCAGCGTCGGCACGCTGCTGGCGGGTGCCATCCTGACCGAGACGATCTTCAGCTGGCCGGGCATCGGCAAGTGGATGGTCGACAGCATCTTCCGGCGCGATTACCCGGTGGTGCAGGGCGGTCTGCTGCTGATCGCCGTCATGGTGATGATCGTCAACCTGACCGTCGACATGCTCTACGGCGTCATCAACCCCAAGATCAGGAAACGCTGAGATGGATGACACACTCTCCTCCGAAGCCGAAATGGTCCACGAACGCCCGGGCCGGCTGCGCGAGTTCTGGTTCTATTTCAGAGAGAACCGCGGCGCCGTCATCGGCCTGTCGATCTTTGTTGTCTTCGCGATCCTCGCCGTGTTCGGCCCGTGGATCGCACCGCATAGCGCGACCGAGCAGTTCCGCAGCGACACGCTGGTGCCGCCCGTCTGGCAGGAGGGCGGCAAGTGGACATACATCCTTGGTACCGACCCGCTGGGGCGGGACATGCTGTCGCGCCTGATCGTCGGCGCGCGGTTTTCGTTCTTTGTCGGGATCGTGGTCGTCACCGTCGCCGCCACCGGGGGCATCCTGATCGGCCTGCTGGCCGGCTTTGCGCCCAAGTGGCTGGACAGCATCATCATGCGGGTGATGGACATCATCCTTGCGTTCCCGTCGCTGCTGCTGGCCCTTGTGCTGGTCGCGATCCTCGGGCCGTCGCTGACCAACGCGATGATCGCCATCGCGATCGTGCTGCAGCCGCATTACGTCCGCCTGACCCGCGCCAGCGTCATGTCGGAACGGCAGAAGGACTACGTCACCTCGGCCCGCGTGGCTGGCGCGGGGTTATGGCGGCTGATGTTCGTGACCGTGCTGCCGAACTGCCTCGCCCCGATCATCGTGCAGGCGGCGCTGTCGTTCTCGACGGCGATCCTTGACGCGGCAGCGCTTGGCTTTCTGGGGATGGGGGCGCAGCCGCCCACGCCCGAATGGGGCACCATGCTGGCCGAAGCGCGCGAGTTCATCCTGCGCGCGTGGTGGGTCGTGACGTTTCCGGGCATCGCCATCCTGGTGACCGTGCTGGCGATCAACCTGATGGGGGACGGCCTGCGCGACGCCCTCGACCCCAAACTGAAACGGAGCTGAGCCCATGGCATTGCTGCGCATCCGCAACCTTACCGTCGAATTCGCCACCGCCTCCGGCGGGTTCCGGGCGGTCGACAGCGTCGATCAGGACGTCGACACCGGCGAGATTTTGGCCGTCGTCGGCGAAAGCGGGTCGGGCAAGTCGGTGTCCATGCTGGCCGTGATGGGCCTGCTGCCCTGGACCGCCAAGGTCACGGCGGACGAGATTACCTTTGACGGCCACGACTTGCTGCGCATCGACAACCGCGCCCGCCGCCGTATCATCGGCAAGGACCTTGCGATGATCTTTCAGGAACCGATGTCGTCGCTGAACCCCTGCTTTACCGTCGGCTGGCAGATCAAGGAGGCGCTGCGCTTTCATCTGGGGATGGACCGGCGCGCGCGTCACGCCCGCGCGGTCGAACTGTTCGAGCAGGTCGGCATTCCCGACCCTGAAAAGCGGCTTTCGGCCTTTCCGCACCAGTTGTCCGGCGGGATGAACCAGCGTGTGATGATCGCCATGGCCATTGCCTGCAAGCCCAAGTTGCTGATCGCGGACGAGCCGACGACAGCACTCGACGTGACCATTCAGGCGCAGATCCTTGATCTGCTGGCGTCCCTGCGCGACGAGACGGGGATGGGTCTGGTGCTGATCACCCACGACATGGGCGTGGTGGCCGAAACCGCCGAACGGGTCAGCGTGCAATACGCGGGCCAGAAGGTCGAGGAACAGCCCGTCGTCGACCTGTTTGCCACCCCGCACCACCCCTATACGGCAGCCCTGCTGGACGCGCTGCCCGAACGCGCGACCGCGCGCCTGCTGCCGACCATTCCCGGCGTCGTGCCGGGACAGTTCGACCGTCCCGCCGGCTGCCTGTTCTCGCCCCGGTGCAAGTTTGCCGATGCGCGCTGCAAGTCCACACCGCCGCCGGCGCTGGGGCCGGACGTGGGATATGCGCGCTGCTTCTACCCGCTCTACACCGACGAAAGGATTGCATCATGACCGATACCCCGGTGATGCAGGCCACCGCGCTGGAGCGGCATTACGACGTCAGCGGCGGTTTTATGAAGAAGTCCCGCGTGCTCAAGGCCGTGGGTGGGCTCGATTTTCAGGTGGTGCCCGGCAAGACGCTGGCCGTCGTGGGCGAAAGCGGCTGCGGCAAATCCACCCTTGCGCGGATGGTCGCGATGATCGAGGAGCCGACGAAGGGTGCGCTGACGCTCGACGGCAAGGATGTGGTGCCGGAAAACTGGGCCGAGCTGCGCAAGGACGTGCAGATCGTGTTTCAGGACCCCTACGGGTCGCTGAACCCGCGGCAACGGATCGGCACGATCCTGATGGAACCGCTGGTCATCAATACGACGCTGTCGCGCGCCGAACGCGAGGCCAAGGCCCGCGACATGCTGAAGCTTGTCGGGTTGCGGCCCGAACATTTCGACCGCTACCCACACATGTTCTCGGGCGGTCAGCGGCAACGGATCGCGGTCGCCCGTGCGCTGATGCTCGATCCCAAGGTGCTGGTGCTGGACGAGCCTGTCTCGGCCCTCGACCTGTCGATCCAGAGCGCGATCCTGAACCTGCTGCTGGGCCTGCAGGAACGGCTGCAACTGGCCTATCTGTTCATCAGCCACGATCTGGGCGTGGTGCGGCACGTGGCCGACGAGCTGATCGTAATGTACCTAGGCCGTGCGGTGGAAAAGGGTCCGAAGGACGCGCTGTTCGCCGCGCCCAAGCATCCCTATACCGTGGCCCTTCTGTCCGCGACGCCGCAGGCCGACCCGACGAAGGCAAAGATCCGCATCAAGCTGGAAGGGGAATTGCCCTCGCCCCTGTCCGTGCCCGACGGCTGTCCCTTTGCGCCGCGCTGCTGGAAGGCCCAACCCAAATGCCGCGCGGAGCGGCCCGAGCTGGGCACCGGCACGCATACTGCGGCCTGCTTCTTCCCCGAGAACGAAGGGTAGGGCCTGCGATCTCGGGCGGTCGGTGTGCCGCTTTGAACGCGGATAGACGCCTCCGTGCAGCAGATGACCCGGCTGAACGCGTCCCCCGTCGTTCAGCTGTCCGCGGCGGGCGTGGCCCGGGTCCACCACGCACGCGCCGCGTTGCGGATGGCCGTGTCACGCGCCTTGCCGTCGGGCATCGTGGTCCAGGGGGGCGTGTCATCGCCTTTCGGCCAGACCAGCACACGGGCATCGTCGGTGTCGTATCCGCCGGTCTGTTGTCCGTGATAGGTGCCGCCGGACCCTGCCACCATGATGCGGTCGCCATCAAAGGACGTGAACCGCATCGAGACGGGTTCGCGGTAAGTCAGCATCTGCTCTTGCAGCATGCCCACGGCGATGCGCTCGCCCAGCCGCAGCGATTCATAATAGTCGGTGTAGTAATGCACCCCGGCAAAGTCGCGTCCGACCGCGATATTCGCCGCCAGCTTGTCGATCTCTCCCTGCAGGGTCAGGTCCGGGAAATCGGCCGGTTCCAGCGCCGAGCCGTCCGCGTTCGTGCGGAATGCGCCGGATATCGCGTGGGCCGGGTTGCCGATTTCGGTCATCTTCAGCTCTGGCGCGAACAGCGCCGTTCCCATGTGGATCATCTGTGTCAGGGATTGACCTGCCTCTGACCGGTACAGGTTTCGCTGATCGACGCCGAACATCTCGAAGAAAGCCTTGAGGATGGTCGTGCAGGCCCCTGCAACGGTCGCGTGGCCCGCGCCATAGCTGCCGTGCACCGGCGAGCCTTCGGGGAAGGCCATCGGCAGCAACCAGTTTTCGGCATCGTCAAGCCAGTCGAACGCCGGATCGTCGGCAGGACGATTCTGCGTCAGGGTCCCGGCATTGGCCGTCTGCAGCGCGGTCCAGAGGGCCGTTGACCCTTTCAAAGCGTCTCGCATCGCATCCAGACGCGGCCAGACATTGGCTGGCTTGCTGTGCCCGTCGGCACCCGTCCAGGCGTCGGGCCGGTGCGTCGTGGCACTGGCCAGCGTCAGCGCGCCGGCAATCGCCTCTGGCCGGGCGCGCAGGTGGATCAGGAATTTCTGTCGCCGGACAGCCTTAAGCGCGCGGGTCGCTACCTCTGTCAGCAAGGTCAGCACATGCGGGCCGCCGAAACTGGCAAAGGCGCCCCGGGTCGGGTGACCGTCGCCTTCGGGCAGCCCGGCATCGAAGGCCGCCCCCTGTCCCAGCAGGATCAGGCAGGCGTTCAGATAGGCCTGATACAGCGCGTCGTAATGCACATAGGTGGCAAGATCGCGGGGTGTGTGAATAAAGCGGGCCTTGCCCTGTGCGCCATCCAGCAGGAAAGACGCGCGCGACCGGGTGTCGCGTCCGTTCTGCACGTCGAGCCAGTCGATCCAGTTCTGCATCCAGTCCACACCTTCGGCGTGCGGCACGATCTTTTGCGGGATGATCTGCTGGCCATAGAGGATCACGCCCCGGCCATGTCCATCGCCGGGCAGGGTCAAGGCGACTGTCCCTGTGCCCGACGCGTCGACGGCGCCCCGGGCATCCTGCGCCGACAAAAATTTCGGCGAGACGGTTTCCGAGCGCTGCGGGGCAGGGGCGGCGGGCGCGGCAAAGGCATTGGGTGCGGTGGGGGCTCTCTCGACATTGCCGATCAGCAGAAACTGCGAGATGTAGGGGCCGGTCCGCGCCCCGGCCGTCGATCCCCGGAACAGGGTTTGCCGCGTCAGGGGACTGCCGTCGCCGGTCCGGGCCTGCTGACGCGCTTTTTCACGGGATGACAATGCCGCACCACCCGGCGCCGTCGCGCTGCCATCGAACCACGGCAAGGCATTCAAGGCGTCGACGGCGGCGTCAACCGTCAAGCCGGATGGCCCCGCCTGTGTGCCGGATGCGCCGGATTCGAAGGCATTGAAGGGCACATCGCGCAGCAGCGCCATGGCGTAAAGCTCTGCCATTTCCGCCGTCAGTTCGTCAGAGCCGACCTGGGGTGCCGGTGGCATTGCGAAGTCGTTGGCGTCCGGTCCTTCCAGATCAAAGCAATGACCGGCCAGGGGCGATTCAAGGGTCCGGGCCGTTTCTGCGGCATGGGCGCCGGCGCCGCGGTAGCCGCCCGTGTGCAGCGTCACATCGAAGGCCGCCCGGCGTTGCGACGTATAGGTGCCGGGAAAGGGGGCAAAGACATCGTGACTGTCGGTCTGGCCGAGTGCGCGGATCAATTTGCCGTAAGCTGCACCGTCCACCATACCGTCGGCATCGTGGGGCAGGCTTTTGCAAAAGGTGCCGACCGGTGGCGTCAGGTGCTCTGCCTCGCCGTTGCTTTCGACGGCAGGCGGTGCCGGCGCTCTCTCGAACGCGATGTCGGCGGCTTCTTTCCGGATCTGGCGCGCGATGTTTTTCCTGCTTTCGCCAAAGGGTCTGGGGTCTGGGGATGTCATGGCCATGTCCTTCTGGTTGGGTCGCGGCCCCTTGCCGCTGCAGCAGGTTACGCAGCGCTCACGGCGCCTCGCCTCCCCCGGCTGGGGGATACCGGAGGCCAATCTTGATTTAAGTTTACCTTACGTTAACATCATGCCGAGAATCGTCCCTTTGACATCTGCCTTGCCTCTGCGTGACGCGCGGACGACGGACCTGTGTTGCAAAGCCGGACTTCAGGATCACGGTGGGCATGCAGATCATGACGCAGGGCGACACGTCTCTTATTCTGGATATCTACGACACAGTGCTGGACACGGCGCGCTGGCCGCAGGTTCTGGACAGGATCGCCGCCAGCCTGGGGGCCAGAGGCTGCATGATCTTCGAACTGACGCCCGGCACGGGGTCGGACAGGATACTGACCGCGCCCTTCATCTCGGAGAAATATGACCGCACGCTGGTCGACGATTACCTGCGCACCTTCAGCACGATCGAGATCGAAGATCAGGACGTGTTTGCCCGGTTTTCCGCAACCGGCGACGGTATCGACGTCATTGGCGATCACATGCTGGCTGCGGATCACGCGACACTTGCGGCGCGTCCGAACGCGCGGGCGATGGCGGATTACGGCATCCGCTATCGCGCGGGCGCGCTTCTGAGCAAGGACGATCCGCGGCGCGACCGGTTCAGTGTGCAGTTTTCGGAACGCCACGGCCCTTTCACCGCCGAAGATGCTGCGAAATTGCAATGGATCCTGCCCCATGTGGCCAAGGCCTGTGCGCTGGCCCGGCCGGTGTCACAACTGGCGGAAATGAACAGCGGGTTGGCAGAGGCGCTGGACCGGTTTCGCATCGGCGTCTGCCTGCTGCGCGCCGACGGGCAGATCGTGATGGAAAACGCGGAATTCGAACGCCAGCGGACAGAGGCCGGTGTCTTTCGCCGCTTGCGCGACGGGCGGCTGGAGATGTGCGCGGCGGCGGATCGGGCCTGGCTTGCGGACCTGATGGGATCTGCACATTGTCACGGCCGGTTCGGGGCCCGGCCCCGCAAGGAGGCGCTGGGAAGCCGGTCCTGTCGCGCTGGCAGGCTATCGGTGGAGCTTGCCCCGATCACGTCAGCGGATGCCTTTGGCGAACGGCGGCTGGACGGTTTCGCGCTTTACAGTCTGGATACGGGGCGGCCGATTGACTTGGATATCGGGCTGGTTGCCCAGACCTTGTCCTTTACCGCGTCCGAAACAGCCCTTGTCGGCCTTCTGGCCGAAGGGCTGACCAATCGCGAAATTGCGCAGCGGCGGAACAGGTCCGTCGAAACCGTCAAAACGCAGGTCACGTCACTGCTGAGCAAGGCGGATTGCGTCAACCGGACCCAATTCATCCGACTCGTGTCGAACATGGGCGCAAAATTCCTGCAGTAATCCCCCATCCGGGGGAGGCAGGCCACGGCAGAACGATCAAGGATCATCTTACCCAGACCGCAAGCAGACATAAGAGTGACGGAAAGGTTCAACGGCATGATTTATCCAAATTCATTGAAAACGGCCCTTCTCGCTGTCGTCTTGGCGGGTATTTCGGCGGTCTGGGGCCCCGGTGTCAGCGCGCAGACACCGCACACGGCCTGCAGCGCAGGCGGCGTGACCTGTCTTGACCAAGGCTGGGACGACACGCAGCGGTCGTGGTGGTATTCGACATCGCAGGGCTCGCGGCTTTTACCGCTGTCCTGGGCGCTGTCTCTCAAGACGGAAGACGGGCGCGATGCCATGTTCGGCCCCGCGAACCTGTCCCGTCTGGGCTACCTGTCCAATCCGGTGTCGCGCGACAATCCGCACGGCCTGCCGGTCGGCTTTGTCGTCGACGAGGATCGTGGGCGGGGCGCAGATCTGATGTGTGACACCTTTCCCGAAACCTGCCTGTCGCGGACCATGCGCACGCCATGGATCGGGCTGAACTGCGCCGCCTGCCACACCGCAGAGATCGCCTATGCCGGCACCGTGATGCGGATCGACGGCGCACCGGCGAATGCCGATTTTGACAGTCTGGTGTCGGGGACAGAGGCCGCGTTGCGGGCCACGCGCGACGCGCCCGACCGCTGGGCGCAGTTCGCGCGGGCCGTTCTGGGCAGCGACGATGCGGACGCGATCTTGTCCCTGCGCACCCAGGTGGACGAGCAGATCGACTGGATGGCCCGCCTGTCTGCGTTCAACGCGTCCCACGTGATCGCTGGTCCGGCCCGGCTGGATGCGCAGGGCCACATCCTGGCCAAGGTCGCGGCCATCAACGGGGCGCCCGATGCGGTCCCGGTGATCCGGTCGGACGCGCCGGCCAGTTATCCATTTATCTGGAACACCCATCAGCAGGAAAAGCTGCAGTGGAACGGCATTGCCGACGCCGTGCAGACGATCCGCATTCTGGGTCACGACACCGGCGTTGGCGCCCTGATCCGCAACACCTCTGAAGTCATTGGCGTGTTCGCGCATGTCGAGGCGGACCGGGGCTGGGCCGCCCTTGGTTACGACAGCAGCGTGCGCGTGACCGCGATGGTCAATCTGGAACGGCAGCTGGCGCGCCTGAATTCTCCGCTTTGGCCAGAGGCTTTGCTGGGACCGATCGACACGGACCTTGCCGCGCAGGGTGCTGAGATTTTCGACCGGTCCTGCGCCAGTTGTCATGCGCCGCTTGGGCACGGTGATCTGACAACGCCGG